>JBDRBU010000039.1:0-52313 GCA_043822305.1 Candidatus Firestoneibacteriota bacterium | reverse complement strand
GCATCGGTTACCTCCTGATTAAGTTGGTTGTCATAAACCTAACTATATCAGTTTTCTTCGGTAATCGGTGCTTTTTTATTTCCCCTTATAGCTTAATGCTTTCTCCTATTTCTCCCACATTATTTACGAATGACCCAAAATATTTGAGGCCAGTGCTAAAGAAGTAAAGGAACTGGATTTCTTTAATGCAGCTAAAAAATTTAAATGTAAGTCAGATGAAAAAAGAGAAAAACTATCTCCCGAATATTACAAGTATCTTTCCGCTAATAAAGAAGGATTTAAAATAGCAACAACTGAAGAAATAAGGGAGTTTAAAAAGTCGGGAAGCAGGAGCAATGAAACAAGGTTAATTCAAATCCTAAAAGCAGTAGAGAAATATAATAAATATACTGAAGAAGACGAAGAATATATCCAAAAAGTATTAAAATTGCTTCAGGAAGGTACTCTTGGTAAAAATATTACAAAAGAACTGGTTAAGGAAGTAAAAAGAGAAAAGAATCCCTTGAAGGTCTTGGCAAAAATAAGAAGCGGTATTCCGGATAATTACTTTACCGAATCGGTTTCAAGCAATTCTTGTTATACTAATTCTCCAAGAGAAGTTATTCTATCTGAATTATTAGTTTATAAGGATAAATAGTTGTGAAACAGTTAATAGAAAGAACGCTTGGCAATAAATTTAATCTTGATGAATTTCTTTTGTTTGCGAAAGATTTATTTAAAAAAGATGATATCAGCCCAAAGAAAATAAAGATTGAAAATAGATTTTCTGAATTTATAAAAGAATTTTCCTTCCTTGGCGATTATACTGATCAAGAAAATAAAAACATAGAAATTCTTGCTGTTGAATTAGTTGGCGATACTAAGGTAGAAAGAGCCAGATCCTTCCAGAGAGAACTAATAGCAAAATATCTAAAAGATAATTTAAGAGATTCAGCTTTTGTTGCCTTTTATTCTGATAATCCTGATTGGCGTTTATCGTTTGTTAAAATGGAATATAAACTAATCGATAAAGGCGCAAAAGCTGAGGTATCAACTCCTCCTAAAAGATATTCTTTTCTTGTGGGTGAAACAGAACCTTGTTATACCGCAAGAAAGCAGCTACTTCATATACTAGAGGATAAGGACAACCCTTTAATTTCAGAGATAGAAGATGCTTTTAGTGTTGAGAAAGTAACCAGAGAGTTTTATCAGAAATACAGGGTCTTGTTTGATAACTTATCCAACAGCTTAAAGAAAAATAAATCCTTTCAAATAATAGCAAGTAAAGAAAAAATAGATATAGATAATTTTGCAAAAAAGCTGCTTGGTCAAATTGTTTTTCTTTATTTCTTGCAGAAAAAAGGATGGCTTGGAGTTTCAGAGAATGAAAAATGGGGACAGGGAGATAAGTATTTCTTAAGAACTTTAATAAATAATGCTATAAAAGAAAAAAAGAACTTCTATAATGATTGTTTAGAACCATTATTTTATGATACATTAAACAACCCACGGGGAAATACAGTAGATCCTTCTTATTCGAAATATTTCAAAAGCAGAATACCTTTTTTAAATGGTGGTTTATTTGAACCGTCTTATGATTGGAAAAATACGGCAATTTATCTGGAAGATAATATTTTTGATGAAATATTAGAAGTATTTGATTTATATAACTTTACAGTAAAAGAAGATGAACCCCTAGAAAAAGAAGTTGCAGTTGATCCTGAAATGTTAGGTAAGGTATTTGAAAACCTGCTTCCTGAAAATATTAGAAAAGGTCAGGGGGCTTATTATACACCAAGAGAGATAGTTCATTATATGTGTCAGGAAAGTCTAATAAATTACCTTAATACAGAAACAAAAATTGATATTGAAAAAATTAGGAAACTAATAATTTTTAAAAATGAAAAGTTTACAGAAGAAGAAAAAGGATTGTTAGATTCAGCTTTAGTAACTATTAAGGTATGCGATCCTGCCTGCGGATCAGGAGCTTTTCTTGTTGGTATGCTTAACGAAATTGTAGGATCAAGGCGAATAATAACTAATAAAAAGGAATATTCCTTAAAGAAAGAAACCATTCAGAATTGTATTTACGGAGTAGATATAGATCCAGGAGCAGTAGATATATCTAAACTTCGCTTATGGCTTAGTTTAGTGGTTGATCATGAACTTGATAAAATAGACCCGTTACCTAACCTTGATTATAAAATAATGTGCGGTAATAGTTTACTTGAAGAACTTATTATAGGGGAAGAATCAATAAAATTATTTGATGAAAGGATGATAGATTCAAAAAATAAAAAACTATTTGAAGGTGAATACGAAGGTAAAATAGCCAAAGACGAGAAACTTGAATATTTTAAAGATCAATTAAATATTAAAGGTAAATCTCTTTTAGAAGAGAAAACAAAAGCTAAAAGAGATCATGTTTTAATAAAGAAAATTGAGAAAGATATGACTGTTCTCAAAAAAGAAATTGATAAGATTGAAGAGGAAAGAAAACCAAAGGTTATGCAATCATTCTTAATCCCGCAAAAAGCTGAAAAACTATTTAAGGATTTACAAAAATATCATCTAGAATATTTCACGGAATATGATCCTGAAAAAAAGAAGAAACTTCGTGTGTTTATAGATGATATTGAATACGATTTAATAAAAAACTCAATAGAAGAGAAAATAAAAGGTGTAGATGGTATAATCAAGAACCTAAATCCTCAAAAACCAGAAGATAGAAAGAAACTCCCGGAATTGCAAAAAAAGAAAATGGAATACATAGATATTCCTGATAAAATTCGTAAAGATAAAGTCCGTCCATATTTTCTATGGAAACTTAATTTTTATGAGGTGTTTAAAGAGAAAGGAGGGTTTGATATTGTGATTGCAAATCCTCCATATATTAATGTTGAGAAGGTAGACAAAAATATAAAAGTGAATATTGGGTGTTTTAAAACCGCTTATCAGAAATATGATATATATGTGTTGTTTTATGAAAAATCAATAACGTTATTAAAAACTTCTGGAACATTGACTTTTATTTCGTCAAATAAATTTTTATCTCAAGGTTATGGGCTTTTGTTGAGGAAATATTTTCTGCAATATAGGATTGATAAGATAATTAATTTTAATTATGATATTTTTGATGCCGCAACGGTTAGAACCTGCATACTTCAATTAACAAAAATAGAATCATTTAATAATAAAATTAAGATTATCGATATAAATAGTTTAATAGATATTTATAAATTTAATAATGAGGATTACAGTCAGTTAAATCAAGAAATATTTAATGAAACCGATGAAAATAATTTTCGAATAAATCTTACAGATAATAAAATTCAATTAATTAAAAATATTAAATGTAATTGTTTTAAAGTTGATGATATTTGTTCTGTAAATTATGGATTACGACCAAGCAGTGAAAAATTAGATGTCGGGAAAGATAACTTTATTAAGAAAACAAATCAAAGTGGTCATTATAAAAAATATTTCGAAGGCAAAAATATGGGATATTGGTCAATAAAAGATTACAAATATTTAGATTATCGACCAGATGTAATGTATAATTCAATGTTTGCTGAACTGTTTGAAAATGAAAAATTGGTAGGATTAAGAACATTAAGCGATATAACAAAATTAAGATTTATTTATGATGAGGAAGAGTATTATTGTAACGATTCTGTTGTTGTCTTAACACTATGGTATAAATTTATTAATGTCAGTTACTCAACAGTAAGGAGGAATATCACAAAAGAAAAAATTGAAGTCTCGAAAAACTATTCATTGAAATATTTACAGGGAATATTGAATTCCAATATTATTAAATTCTATGTAAATGAACTATTATACGATGGTACACATTTTTATCCAAATCATATGAAGCAACTACCCATAAAAAAATGCTCAAAATCAAAGCAAAAACCATTAATTGAGCATGTAAATAAAATTCTTGCAATAACAAAAGACGAAGATTATATTAATAATTCGAATAAACAGACAAAAGTCAAAGAATACGAACACCAAATTAACAAAATTGTCTATAAATTATACGGTTTAACAGAAGATGAAATAAAAATTATTGAAAACAGTTAGGTAAAATAATAACAGTAAAAATGGGACAACCGCTATTAATTAGTTGAGGTGATAATGTTAGATAAAAATACAAAAGACAGTTTGCCTGTTATATTGTACAAAAGTGATGATGGAAAAACAAAAGTGGATGTTGTTCTTCAAGGAGATACAGCATGGCTTACTCAGGACCAGATGGCGGGACTATTTGATAAAGGACGCAGTACCATTACAGAGCATATAAACAATGTTTTTAAAGAAGGCGAACTCGATGAAAAAACAGTATGTCGGGAATTCCGACGAACTGGCACGGATGGTAAAAAATACGATGTAAAGCATTACAACCTAGATGTTATTATTTCAGTGGGTTATCGGGTAAAATCGTTGTGTGGCACGCAATTTCGCATTTGGGCAACACAGCGGTTAAAAGAATATATAGTTAAAGGATTTACCATTGATGATGAACGATTAAAGCAGGGCGGACAAAGAGCCAGATATTTTGAAGAATTGCTCCAACGGATAAGAGATATTCGGAGTAGTGAACGCAATTTTTATCAGAAAGCAACTGATATCTATGCCACCAGCATTGATTATAGAAAAGATGATAAACTAACTAAAGAATTCTTTGCGACAGTACAAAACAAGATGCACTATGCCGTTCACGGTTATACGGCTGCGGAAATTATTGCAAAACGGGCTAATGGTAAAAAGCCGCTAATGGGACTTACTAATATCAAGGGCAAATACATTACCGTGCAGGATATTAAGATTGCTAAAAATTATCTTGTCGAAAGTGAACTGAAACAGCTTAATCTGATTGTGTCCCTATATCTTGATTTTGCAGAATTGCAGGCAGTTAACGGCAGACTGATGAAAATGGCTGAATGGATAACGAAACTTGATGAATTTTTAAAATTAAGTGAGAGAAAACTCCTTACTAATGCCGGTAGTGTGAGTGCTGAACATGCAATAAAAAAAGCCGAAAAGGAATTTGATGAATACAGAAAAGAGAGGGGAAAGAATTACCTTTCAGACTTTGACCATGTGACAAAAATGATAACACAAAAAGCCAAGAATAATCATAAGAAAGAAGAATAAATAATATATTTTTATGAAAACTATTGTTCGTAAGTCATTGCTATATCACACAGGAGTTGAATACTCGGACTACTGCTTAAACCATGTGGAAGGGTGTTCTCGTGGTTGCAGGTATCCGTGTTATGCTTTTATGATGAAGAAAAGATGTGGGATTGTTAAGTCTTATGAGGAATGGTGCAAACCGAAGACGGAGTGAGCAAAAATAATGAGTATGGTATTACCCTTGTTTCACTTAATGAAGATTTTAGGAAAAAATATGAGCCTAATTCAGTTCCATTTAAAGAAAGGATTAAATCCCTAAAGTATTTACAATTTTTGTCATAAATTATGAAATATAAATTTTTCTTAGGATATAAAAAAGATAAAGTTGACCATAGAGATTTACCTATGGCTATAGTTTTACCTCCAATTAAATTGCCAGATTTTATTGATTACACAAACAAAATGAGTCCAGTTGGTAATCAAGGTGATGAAGGAACATGTGTTGCTTTTGCCTCCGTTGATGGAGTAAAAGAATATCAGGAGAAAAAGGAAAGAAATAAATATATTGATTTAAGTGTACGATATGTTTATTGGTGTTGTAAACGAATAGATGGTATGCCAAATGAAGAAGGAACACATCCAAGAGTTGCCATGAAAGTTTTACAAAAATATGGCGTTCCACCGGAAAAATACTGGCCGTATAAACCACATCAGACAGATAAACCAAAGAAAAATATAGATAAGATTGCAAAACCTTTTAAGATTTTAGCATATGCAAGATTAAACTCTGTACTTGAAATGAAAAGGAGTCTGGTGATAAATGGCCCTTTTTTAGTTGGAGTTGTTGTTTTTGATAACTGGATGACAGAAAAAGTAGCAAATACTGGTTTTATTTCTTTCCCCAGAAAAAAAAATAAACAGATTGGTGGGCATGCTATTTGTATTGTTGGTTATAATGAAAATAAAAGTTTATTTAAATTTAAAAATTCATGGAGTGAAGAGTGGGGCGATAAAGGTTATGGATATTTATCTTACAAATATATTGAAAAATTTTGTATGGATGCCTGGAGTGCCACGGATTTAATTGAAAATCCAAAGTCCCTGGTTACATCACGAGAAAGAATTATCAAAAAATATAAAAATCTTATGTTATATGACTTTCCATAATGTAAATAAGATATTAGGAATAGTTGCCCACCTTATGAGGGCAGACTATGATTAATATTATAGAACCGCATATTCATATGTTTTCACGCACAACAGATGATTATCAGGCCATGTCTGATGCTGGTATTCGTGTGTGTGTGGAACCTTCATTCTGGCTTGGAAGTGAAAGACGGTATGCTGGAACTTTCTTTGATTATTTTCAACTTATATTAGAATTTGAAACAGTAAGAGCTAAACGGTTTGGAATAGACCACTATGCAGCTATTTCTGTAAATCCCAAAGAGGCAGAAAATATAAAATTAGCTGATGAAGTACTTGCAGGAATTGACGAATATCTTGAGCATCCTCGTTGTGTTGCCCTTGGAGAAATTGGACTTAATAATAATACAAAAAATGAAATTATGGTATTTCGCAAACAACTGCTTCTGGCTGAAAAAAGAAAAATGCCAGTTATTATACATCTACCTCATAAACCGAAATGTGAGGGAGCAAAAATTATTACAGATATAATCAAAGCAGAAGGAGTTAATCAAAAAAGAATTGTAATTGATCATAACACAGAAGATAGTCTGCCCATATCTTTAAAAACAGAATGTTTTTGTGGTTTAACAGTTTATCCTTATTCAAAACTAAATCCATCAAGGGTATCTAATATGGTTAAGGATTTTGGAGCTGATAAACTTATTGTAAATAGTTCAGCAGATTGGGGTGTTTCTGATCCTGTTTCTCTAATAAAAGTTGTTGAATACCTGATTAAAGATGGTCATAGTGAAAAAGTTGTTAATAAATTAGTTCATGACAATGCCATGAGTTTATACAGTCATTCTCCTAACTGGAAACCTCAATTTAATCTTACACCTGTGCCTGTATCAGAATATCAACGATGACTTCCCATAATCAAATGTATTTAAAAAAAATAGAATCTTGGGCTAAATTATTACGATTACCGAATATCTTTACATTACCGGGAGATGTATTAGTTGGTTTTTTAATAGGGAATCTCCTAACCAATCAAAATAAATATTCTAATTTATTCTTACTCATGACTATATCTGTTTGTCTTTACTTGTCCGGAATATTACTTAATGATTTGTTTGATATTAAACAAGATAAATTAGAAAGACCATCAAGACCTCTTGCTGCTGGAATAATAAATCCTTCATCAGTTTTGTTTGTTACTTTTATATTAATCTTTATATCTTTATTTATAAGTAAGTTGTTAAATAATTATACTTTTATTGTAACTATTATATTGATTGTTTTAATATTTTTATATAACGGTGTTGTTCGCAAAATATCTCCAGTATTAGGATTTATGGTTATGGGATTATGTCGGGGGATGAATATTATACTTGGAGCCTCAGAAAATTTAACAGCATTACCGGATTTAGTAATACTAATAGCTATAATTGAGACTGGCTATGTTGCCATTATTTCAGCAGTTGCTTACAAAGAAGTTGTAGTCTGGTTGCATTCGCAACCAACTATTCCTAGTATCTTGTTTGCATTATGGAAAGTCAAAAAAATACCATCAAAAATACTGATTTTAATAGCCAATGGTGTTATTGCCTCTGGATTATTATTAATAATGGTTAGAACAGGTTTTTCAATTCTGGGTGTGTTAAGTTCTATTCTCATCATAGTAAATATTCTAATAATTAAATATTCCCAAGTTATTGTGACAGGTAAAATTACTTCCTTAATCAGAAGTTTAATTTTACTTCAATCAGCTTTTATTTTAATTGCTTTACCTAATATGCTTCAGTTTGCTATAATCTTATATGCTCTCTGGTTTTTAAGTTTACTATTGAGTTATAAATTTGAGGGAAGTTAGATTTATGGATAAAATTATTGTTATTCAAATAGCTGCCTTAGGATATGATTTCCTGATTGAGAATAATAATGGAGATGAAATCGAAGGATTAATATTTAATCCAATTGAAAGCGTTTTTCCATCTCTCACTTGTACTGTTCAAGCTACATTTAAAACAGCTGAATTACCAAGTAAACATGGGATAGTTGGGAATGGGTTTTATTTACGAGAATTAGATAAAGTATTTTTTTGGGAGCAATCCTCTTCTCTGATCAATGGACGAAGAATATGGGAGAGTTTTAGAAAATCGGGTAAAAAAGTAGCTCAAATTTTCTGGCAACAAAGTTTAGGATTAGATTCGGATATTATTTTATCGCCCGCACCTATTCATAAACACCAGGGCGGGATGATTTCAGATTGTTTTTCAATGCCTACTAATATCTATCCGGATCTATGTAAAAGTTTAAAACGACCTTTTAATCTTTTAAATTACTGGGGACCTTTAGCTTCGGTAAAATCTTCACAATGGATAGCAGAAGCAACTATAGAATTAATGAAAAAAGAAATGCCTGATTTAGTTTTAACTTATTTGCCGCACTTGGATTATGAACTACAAAAGAGCGGGCCAAATTCTAATAAAGCAAAAAAATCTTTTACTCAATTAAAAAAAATACTTATAAATTTAATTCAAAAATCAAAAGAATATGATTACAATGTATTGATATTTAGCGACTATGCCATGAGACAAGTAAATAAAACTATTTTCCCCAACCGGATTTTAAGAGAGAAAGGATTATTTAATACACGAAATGTAAAGGGGATGTGTTATCCGGACCTATACACAAGCAGTGTCTTTGCTGTTGTTGATCATCAGATCGCTCATATTGTTGTAAGAAAAGATTTGAATAAATCTCGTATTGTTGATATTTTTAAAAATATATCCGGAATTGGACAAATTCTTAGTAACAAAGAAAAAAAGAAATCAGGGTTAGCCCATTCTCGTTCAGGCGATATTATTCTAATTGCTGAACCGAATTCTTGGTTTGCGTATCCATGGTGGGACAACTCGGACATTCCTCCAGATTTTGCTAAACATGTGGATATTCACAATAAACCAGGATATGATCCATGCGAACTCTTTTTTTGGTCGAAGGAAATAAAAGGGTCACACGGGATATCTGATGCAGAATCAAAATGTTGTTGGGCTTCCGATTTTAAATTACATAAAAAACCAAAAAATTTGCTTGAGCTTTCTCGTGAGTTTAAAAAGATTTTGAAAACATGAAACAAAACCTGCTATTAAATATTAAATTTTTTTATGATGTTATTTTTACAAGAGATATTTTTAGCCAGACGAATAAGAGTCTGATTAATTTACTTCCTGAAGATAAAAAATCCAAAATAATTGTATTTATTGATAAAGGACTGATCCCTGGCAATAACTATTTAGTAAAAAACATAATAAAATGGTCTCAAAAGTATAGAAAGAATGTTGATTTAGTTGCTGATCCTTATTTAGTCCAAGGTGGCGAACAAATAAAAAACGGGATGAAGTCTATTGAAAAGATAAATAAACTTATCCTTAAATCTCATTTATGCAGGCATTCTTTTGTTATGATTATAGGCGGAGGTGCTGTTTTAGATGCTGTTGGTTTTGCTGCTACTATTACCCATCGTGGATTAAGGCAGATTCGTATTCCAACAACTGTTCTTTCACAGGCTGATTCAGGTGTTGGGGTTAAAAATGGAATAAACCAGTTTGGGATTAAAAATTATTATGGAACTTTTTATCCTCCATTTGGAGTAATAAACGACTATAATTTTTTACGAACTCTTTCTCAGCGCGACTGGATTAGTGGTATTTCTGAAGCATTTAAAGTAGCTATTATAAAAGATATAATCTTTCTTGATTTTCTTTCTAAAAATGCAAAGAAATTATTTAATCGAGATCAGAAAATAATGGAAGAAATGATTTATAAATGTGCAAGACTACATATTAATCATATAAAAAACAGCGGTGACCCATTTGAATTTGGTTTAAGCCGACCACTTGATTTTGGTCATTGGTCTGCACATAGATTAGAAAGTCTCTCCAAATATAAGTTGCGACACGGTGAAGCCGTAGGAATTGGCATTGCTTTAGATTTACATTGTGCTACCCGATTAGGATTGATAAAAAAATCCGATTGTGAATATGTGTGTTACTCCATGGAGCAATGCGGGATTAAACTATGGCATCCGGCTTTAAAATATAAAACAATATATAAAGGATTAGAACAATTTCGCGAACATCTGGGTGGCAATTTGAGCATACCTATGCCAGATGGATTTGGGAAACAAATCAATATACAGGAATTACCCAAAAAAATAATATTGGAATCAATAAAAGAGATGAAAAAACATAAAATATGCATTGGAAAAAGGGAACACATTTAACTTATTGTTTGAACATACATCCAGGAGAAACCTGGAAAGAAAATTTTCATTCCATTAAAAAATATACTACAGCTGTTAAAAATTCTATTTCTCCAGATAAACCTTTTGGGTTAGGACTTCGTTTATCTAAAAGAGCAGCCACAGAATTAATTACAAAAATTAAATATTTCAAAGAGTATCTTCGTGAGCATGGAATGTATGTCTTTACTATTAATGGATTTCCATATGGATATTTTCATAGTAAACCGGTTAGGGAAAAAGTATATCAACCAGATTGGTCAACACAAAAAAGACTTGAATATACAAAATTACTCGGGAATATATTAATAAAACTGTTACCCGAAGATACGACTGGTTCTATTAGTACTCTACCAGTAACCTATGGTAAAATATTGCCCGATAAAGCTATTAATAATATTATTAAGTGTGGTGAATATTTTTATCAATTAGCAAATAAAACCGGAAAGAAAATAATATTAGCCATCGAATCTGAACCGGATTGCTATTTGGAATCAACCGAAGATATTATACAATTCTGGAAGAAGTTAAAACTTGTTGGGCATAAAAAAATTATGGAATTTATAGGAATTTGCTTAGATACATGTCATTTCGCTTGTAATTTTGAAGATCCCTTACAAACAATTACTAAATTAGAATCGTTAAAAATTCCTGTCCCTAAAATCCAGATTACATCTGCACTTAGATGGCCATGTTCTTGCAATAATAAACAGGATATTTTATTACCTTTCATGGATAATGTTTATTTACATCAAACAAGAGTATTTTTTGATGGAGTTAAATTAAAATTTGTTGATCTGCTCCCGGCTATTAAAGAAAACCCTTGTGGGGAATGGCGGATACACTTTCATGTACCTCTTCATTTTAAAAGCAAGAATTCAACATCTTTTCTTCTAAACAAGTCTTTTTTATCTAAAGCTACTAAACCTGATAGACATATAGAAATAGAAACCTATACATTTAATGTATTACCTGGTATTAAGGAAAATGTAGTTAAATCAATAGTAAGCGAATTTAAGTGGTTATTCAATAAAGGCACCTAATTTGTAAATAGTCAGTAAAAGCCGTGAGGATTATATTTCCATATTCCCCCTTTGTCAAGGGGGAGGTATTGTCAAAAAACTTTTGACAATACCAAATTATTGATGGAGGTAGTAAGATGACTCAGTTGTTGCAAGTTTATAAGTGTAATGTCTGTGGGAATATGATTGAGATGTTGTATTCAGGGGTCGGAGAATTAATTTGTTGCGGACAACAAATGACACTGCTTAAAGAAAATACCGTTGATGCCTCCCTGGAAAAACATGTGCCGGTGATAGAAAAAACAGAAGAAGGTATAATAGTTAAAGTTGGTTCAGTTGCCCATCCGATGGAGGAAAAACATTACATCGAGTGGATTGAGATCATGAGGGGCGATAAAGCATGCAGAAAATTTCTAAAGCCGGGCGATAACCCAGAGGCTCAATTTGGAGGTACGGCCGAAGGAACAGAGGCCAGAGAATATTGTAACCTTCATGGGTTGTGGAAATCAGACCATAACTAAAGGAAAGGATAGATGCCAGAATTACCAGAGGTAGAAACTATTGTCCGTGGCTTGCAAAAGCAGATTGTAGGGAAAAAGATTGTAGGAGTAAAAGTAATTTTACCCAAGATAGTTAGGGGTGATGCAGGAGATTTTATCACCTTCGTTTCAGGAGCCACTATTCAGAAAGTATGGCGGCGAGGCAAGATGATAGTTATTAACCTTTCCAAGGGAAGGAGTCTCCTTATCCATCTTAAACTGACCGGGCAGTTGCTTTACATCTCAAAAGATGCGCCAGTAACTAAGCACACTCATCTTGTCTTTAAACTATCTACCGGCCAGCAATTACATTATCTTGATGTGCGTCAATTTGGGTACTTCTGTTTAGCTGATACCTCTCTGGTCGAGGGATTGACTCCTGCTGGTTTAGAACCACTTAAGATTTCATTGAATAAATTTAAGAAGATAATTCAATCAAAAAAAGCGCGAATGAAATCGTTACTTCTTAATCAATCATTTTTGGCCGGTATTGGCAACATTTATGCTGATGAAATTTTGCATAAAGCACACATTCATCCTCTACAACATGCTCACACCCTCAGCCAGATTCAGATAACCAGACTTTATCGGAATATAAAAGAGGTTTTAAAAAAAGCTATTAAGTATAGGGGTTCAAGTGTAAGTGACTATGTTGATTCAGGTGGACAAAAGGGAAATTACCAGAGATACCACCGCGTCTACCGGCGAGCAGGAAAGCCCTGTTTTACCTGTCAGAAAAAGATAGTTCGGATAAAGATAGGTGGTCGGTCAAGCTATTTTTGCCCCAATTGCCAACTTTACTAATGCCCATGCTTGTTTTCTTGTTGAAATCTTTTTTAATTCTTGCGCTTCTTTTACCTTATCTAATAAAGCTCCGATAAGAGGGGATGGTTTTAAATTAAACTTCTTCATTAGGTCATAGCCATTTATAAGTTTTGGAAGTGGAGTTGAAATGGTTACTTTGTAATATTCTACAAAAAGTTTCTCTATTACTTTCTTATGTTCATTTATGATTTTTTCATCTACTTTTACACCTTTTGCAGAAAGTCTATCTGATAATGAGAGCAATAAGACATCAATAGTTAAATCTCCGCAGTCCCTTAAAAATTTACGAACGGCCTTTTTGGTAATTTTTTTTAAATCACATAGATAGCCAACTCTTAAATGATTTTTTATGATTATTTTTCCGATCTTTATTTCTTTATTACTTAATTTCAATTCCCTGCCTATTTTGCTAAACTTGTTCATTCCTACATTTTCATGATAATAAAAATGTGTATGGCCATCTTTATCAACAAATTTTGTTTCTGGTTTTCCAATATCATGGAATAAACTAATTAGTTTTAATAACGATAATTTGCAAAACCCACCAATTTTTTTATTTAAATGATTACAAATATTTTCTTTAATATTTTGAGGTAAATTAAGATCAATTTTTTTTATAATAAGTTCTAAGTTTTTTAATGTTTCTAATGAATGTCCCCAGACATCTAAATGATGATAGCCTGGTTGTTCTACTCCTTTCATGGTTTTTATATCTGGAAAAATATTTTCTAAAAGAGTTAATTTATCTAATAATTTTATATATTTAAAACTGTTGTTAACTTCAAGAATTTTAAACAATTCATCTCTAATTCTTTCTCTCGATGAATATGTTATTAGATTAGCAAATTCTTTTATGTGGTTTTTTGTCTTTTTAGCAATATTAAACTTCAAAGTAGCAGAAAAACGGATTGCTCTAAGTAACCTTACGGGATCCTTAAAATAAATTTTTTTATTTATCTCTTTTATGAATTTCTTTTTTAAATCTTTTTTGCTGTTAAATTTATCAATAATATACTCTTTAATTTCATCTTTATGATTAATGTCAACAGCAAGTGAGTTTATTGTAAAATCTCTTTCTTTTAAGTCGTGAAGAATATTTTTACCTTTACCATGAGTAAAGTCACAAGTATAAACTTTATTTACAATTACCCTTACTAATTGAAATTTCTCTGAAAGTATAACTAAACTTCCTTTAACAGTTTTACTAAATTCTTTTGCAAATTTTATAGTATTACCAAATACAGCAAAATCTAAATCTTTTATTTCTTCAAGAGGTTTTTTTAATAAATAATCTCTTATAAATCCGCCAACTATATAAACTTTTAGTTTCTTTTTTTTAGAAAGATTGTATACTGTATTTAGTAAATTATTTATTTTCATTGACTTTCCTTAGTGTCCAATATAATGGTCATGGTTAATTGCGAAGCAATTAGACCTATAATTTTTTGATTATTTTTCCTACAAGATTTTTTGGAATACCTCTTGTCTTTTTAATCTCATCATTTGTTATATTATTTATATCTTTTATATTTTTCAATATCAAGGTTTTTCTTTTTTCCCAATACCTGGTATTTCGTCTAAAATAGATTTTTTAATTTCTTTATCTCTTAATATTTTATGATATTTAATTGCAAATCTATGTGCTTCGTCTCTTACATATTGAAGCAAGTGTAACGAAGAAGAATTTTTTGGAAGTTTTAATGACTCTAATTTTTCGGATATAAAAATTTCTTCATTTTTCTTTGCTATTGATATAACAGGAATACTTAAATCTAATTTTTTTAATACAAAAATAGCAGAATTCAACTGTCCTTTTCCTCCATCTATTAAAATCAAATCAGGTAATGTTTTTTCTTCTATGGCACGCCTGTATCTTCTTTCTACAACTTCTTTAATCATTTCAGTATCATTTATTCCAGTAATTTCTTTTATTTTAAATTTTCTATATCCGTTTTTATCGGGCTTGCCATTTTTAAATCTAACAACAGAACCGGTTGCTTTATCGCCGAATATATTTGATATATCTATTCCTTCTATAATTTTAGGTTCTTTAGTTAGATTTAAGATATCTCTTAGATTTGTTTCTGCTTTTTTTACTTCAATTAATTTGCTTTCTTCTTTTGCCATATTACATAACTTTACATTTTTTTCATTTTGAGATTGTATTAGTTTAACTAAATTTTTCTGGTCTCTGTATAATGATGCATCTTCAAATTGTAATGAGTTAGATGCTTTTTTCATTTTTTCTTCTAATTTGTTTATTAAATTTTTTTGTTTACCTTTTAAGAATTCTATAACTTCTTTTACAATCTTTTTATATTCTTCTTTAGTAATTTTTCCCATACAAGGAGCACTACAGAAATCCGTTTGTTCTTTCAAGCATCCTCTTTTTAATTTTTTATCTAAAGATATTGAACAATCTCTTATTTTGAATTGTTTTTGAATAATTTTTATTATTTCTCGGACAGAACCAATTACATATGGACCAAAATACATTGCCTTATCAGGAAGAATTCTTCTGGTAAAACTTAGATGTGGAAATTCTTCATTTGAATAAATTTTAATATATGGATATGTTTTATCATCCTTAAACAAAATATTATATTTTGGCTTGTATTTTTTTATTAATTTGTTTTCAAGTATTAATGCTTCAATTTCATTTGATGTTGTTAGATATGCAAAATCTTTTATTTGAGAAATCATAGCAGATACTTTTAAATCATATCGTCCGCTTTCTGAAAAATAAGATTTTATTCTATCTTTTAAACAAGCAGATTTTCCAACATAAATGATATTGCCTTCTTTATCTTTAAATAAATATACACCAGATTTAGAAGGAATACTATTTAATTTTTCCAGGATATTCATGCTAAATATATTTTACATCTATTAAGATAAAAAATCAACAGAGAACATTTTTATTGTATTTTGTAAAAAAATATGATATTTTAAAGGCATGATTCATCAAATCAACAAAAAAGTAAGGGCTGTCCCTATTTGTTTACTTGCTATCATAATAATAATGGTGTCTGTCCCTATTTATGCTGCTTCTTTTTTAAAAATAGGAGTTGGGGCAAGGCCTGTTAGTCTGGGGGAATCATATGTTGGTTTATCAGACGATATTAATTCCATAAACTGGAATCCAGCAGGGCTTGGCTCTTTAGAATTTCCAGAAATTACTGCCTCGCATCTTGTCTGGCTTATTGATACTTCAGAAGAACATTTTGCATTTGCACTTCCAGTAAAAGACATAGGAACTCTTGGAGTTAATTTTATCTATTTAAATGGTGGAAGTTTAAATGCCTATAATGTTTTAGGAGAAAACACAGGTTCATTTAATGCGTGTGATTTAAACATTGGTTTATCTTACAGTAATTATTTTAAGATATCTAATAAGAGATTATACTACGGCTTAAATGTAAAGTATATCGTTAATTTTATTGAATTAGAGAAATCAAGTAGTTTTGCAATTGATTTAGGACTTTTAGCCAAAGATATATTTGAAAATTTCTCTTTAGGTCTTAGTGCTTTTAATCTAGGAACCTCTGTAAATTTTGGAAGAACTGACGAAAGTCTTCCTTTTAATCTAAAAGCAGGAATTTATTGGAAAGTTGTTCCAGAGTTTAATTTAGTGAGTGATTTAACTATTCCGAATGATAATAATGTAAAAATTGGGATTGGAGTAGAAAGTTGGGTGGTGAAAAATTATTTTGCCCTAAGAGCTGGTTGGACAACAAGAATAGGGATAGCAGAGTATGACGGGCTTTCTGGATTTACAGCAGGAGTTGGTTTTAATATCAGTGGATTTAGTTTAGATTATGCTTATGTGCCATATGGAAATTTAGGATATACGCATAGAGTATCATTAGGTTATTCGTTTGGTCAAAAGGTTAATCAGGTAGTTCAATCTAGTGAAATAGTTAATAGTAGTGCCGGGTCTTTAAATCATACAGGGATCATCAAAACCGAAGCAGTAGAAAAAAAAATAGCCGTAGCCGTTATTGACCTGGTTGCTAATGATGTATCAAAATCTCAGACAAGCATAATTTCAGATCTACTCAGGACAAGTTTATCAAATTCAAAGGATTTATTAGTTTTAGAACGAGCGAATATGCATGAGATTTTGAAAGAACAGGCATTTCAGAAAACTGGATGTACAGAAGTTGAATGTGCCGTAGAAATTGGTAAATTATTAAATGTTGAAAAAATGATAGTTGGAAGTGTAAGCAAATTGGCTGACAAGTTTTATATAAATATTAGAGTTGTTGATGTTGAAACTGGAGTTTCATTATTTGGCGAAACTGAAGAAGTTTTATCCGAGTCAAAACTATATTCTGCAACTATGAATTTAAGTTTAAAAATTAAAAAGAGATTGTAGTCTGCCCGCCTAATGCGGGCAACTATTCCTAATATTTTATTTACATTATGGGAAGTCAAGGAATGAGTAAAATAAAAGTTATTTTCCAGCCAGAGGGTAAAAAAATACATATCCATCAAAATATTACTATTGCTGCTGCTATTCATGAAGCAAATATTAATTTAGATTTCCCATGCGGTGCGGTTGGTAAATGTGGCAAATGTAAAGTTGAGATAGAGGGTAATGTTTCTCCTGTGGATTATATTGAACAAGAACTTTTATCAAAAGAAGAAATGGCCAAAGGAATTAGACTTGCCTGTAGAACTAAAATTTTAGGGAATGTGGTGATATCTATTCCGGGAAGTTCAAGATTGCAAACTCAAAAAATTTTAGATTCGGGTATGGCTACTCAGGTTTGTTTAAAGCCAGCTGTTAAAAAAACAATTTTTAGTTTTGAAAATGTTCATTCTTTAAAAGAAAAAATCAGGAAATCAAACTTAAAACTATCAATAAAACTAGAATCATTTAAAGATGTTATAAAAAAAAGCAAAGGTTTTATTACTGCAATAATAATGAATGAAGAATTAGTAAGTTTAGAATCAAAAGATACCACCGGTGAATTATATGGAATGGCATTTGATATAGGTACTACTACTGTGGTTGGAACTCTTGTAGAACTAAATACTGGTCTAATAAAGGGAGTTTCAGCAGATATGAATCCACAGGTTGTATATGGTGATGATGTAATTTCTAGATTAGATTTTTGTATCCAGAATAAAAATGGATTAAAGAATTTAAACAATAAAATTATTCATATAATTAATAAAATAATTACAGAGGCCTGCGAAGAAGCAGATATTATGCCAGATAAAATCTATGATGTAGTTTTTGCAGGCAATACTACCATGGAACATTTGCTCTTAAAGGTAGAACCATCAAGTCTGGCGGTTTATCCTTTTACACCAAAATTAGGGCAAAGTATTATTAGAATTAAACCAAAACAACTTAATATAAATATTAATCCAGAAGGACTTGTTAATGTCTTCCCGATTATAGGAGGATGGGTAGGAGGAGATACTGTGGGAGTAATATTAGCCACAGATTTACATAAAAGTAAGGATATTAAGTTAGCCATTGATATAGGAACAAACGGTGAAGTCGTTCTGGGTAATAGTAAAAAATTACTTTGTGCATCATGTGCGGCTGGTCCTGCCTTTGAAGGAGCACATATAAAACATGGAATGAGAGCGTCCAATGGTGCAATTGAAAGAATAGATATTATCAATGGTCAAATTTCCTACAAAACAATAGGAGATACTTTACCAAGAGGATTTTGTGGGAGTGGATTAATTGATGCCATGGCTTCCCTGGTAGAAAATAATATTGTTGATGTGACTGGTCGAATAAAATCCCCTGATGAGTTAAAAGATATATTGCCTCAAGAACTAAGATCAAGGATAAGGGTTCATGAGAATGGAAATGAATTTGTATTTGTAGAAGACGATGATAAAAAGATAACATTAAATCAAAAAGATATAAGGGAAATTCAACTGGCAAAAGGGGCGATGTTAGCCGGTATCACCATTCTAATGAAAGAATTAGGAATAGGTGCTAACGAAATAAAAGAAGTTTTAATAGCAGGTGCTTTTGGTAATTATATTAGAGCAGAAAAAGCTCTGGCTATAGGTTTAATTCCTCAAATAAGTTTAGAAAAAATAATATTCTGTGGCAATGCAGCCGAAGAAGGAGCAAGAAAAGCATTAGTCTCAGTTGATTCAAGAAAAGAAGCAGAAGAAATTGCTAAAAATGTAAAGTATGTTGATTTATCATCCTCACCATGTTTCCAGGATATTTTTGCAGATAGTATGATGTTTCCTAAGATAGAAAAGCACAAGGAGATACCTTTTGACCGAACCTAAAGTATTTTATGCTCATTCCAGCAAGGAAGCCGATAAGGAATGGCAAACACTATTAAAAGGAGTTGTGAGCATATAGCATAAAATGAGGGAAAAAGTGAAAAATCGGGAAAAGTGGAAAAGTTTACAAAAAAAGTTGGATTGGAAAAGAAAGAAAAGTATAATAGAATCTCTTAAAAAATTTACATCGGGAGTTTTTAAATGACCTCGAAAAGGTGACTTAAGGGAGTAATTTGTGTCAAAACATGAAATTTATATTGCGCATAGAAGAGAAAAAGATGGAAAAATACAGGATTTATTAAGTCATCTTAAAAATGTGTCTAAACAAGCAGGAATATTTGCTTCAAAAATTGGATTAAAGAAACAAGGCGAACTGATAGGATTATTACATGACTTAGGCAAAGTTAGCAAGAAGTTTAGTGATTATATTAAATCTGCTGTTGGTTTAATTGCACCTGATGAGGATGATTATGTGGATTCAGTTGGTAAAAAAGGCAGAGTGGATCATTCCAGTGCAGGGGCACAATTAATCTTTAATAAGTTGTTTAACAAAAATGCTTGTAGTGATGATTCTGTAAATAATGCTGCTGTACAAGCGCTATCATTATGTATCGCATCACATCATTCTGGATTAATTGATTGTATTTCGCCTGAAGGCAAAGATATTTTTAATAATCGGATGAAGAAGGCTGAAGAAAAAACACATTTAAATGAAGTATGGGGTAAGTTAGATAAAGATTTCAAGGAACTTATTGAAAGAAATTTAACATCAAAAGAATTGATTGAAGACATAGTAAAAGCTCTTAAAAGTTTTTTTAAAAAAAATAAAGATTCTAAAGAAACTTATTATTTTAAATCAGGGCTGATGATTCGTTTTCTATATAGTTGTTTGATAGATGCTGATAGACTTGATACTGCCGACTTTGAATCTCCGGCTTTAGCAAAACTAAGGAACAATGGTAGATATATATCGTGGGATACGCTGATTGAGAAGTTAGATTTTAAACTAAAATTATTTAAAAACGAGAACAAAATTGATGAATTAAGATGTTATGTTTCCGAACAATGTCAGAAATTTTCTAAGCAGTCTAAAGGATTATATCAATTAACTGTACCGACTGGTGGAGGGAAAACTCTTGCTAGCCTTCGTTTTGGACTGTATCATGCAAAAGATCATAAGATGGATAGAATAATATATGTACTTCCTTATACTTCAATTATTGACCAGAATGCTGAAGAAATTAGAATTATACTGGAAGATAAAGATAAAAAAGGGAAATATCTAAATAGAGTAGTGTTAGAGCATCATTCAAATTTAACCCCTGAAAAGGAAAGCAAAAAACAAAAAATACTTTCCGAGGATTGGGATGCTCCTATCGTAATTACTACAAATGTGCAGTTATTGGAGTCGCTTTTTGGCTATGGTACTAGGAACGCTAGAAAAATGCATCAGTTAGCAAATGCAGTAATTGTATTTGATGAAGTTCAAGCAATACCATTAAAATGCGTCCATTTGTTCAATGTAGCAATAAACTTCTTGGTAAATAATTGTGGAGCAACAGTATTGCTATGTACTGCAACACAACCGCTGCTTGATAAAGTAGAACCAGTATCCAGATCGCTAAAGATAGAGGATAACCAAAAAATAATTCCAAATGCAAAAAAACTTTTTAATGATCTTAAAAGAGTTGAAATATTTGATAAAAGAAAAGAAGGCGGCTGGAAAAATGAAGAAATAAAAGATTTGATTTTCGAGAGTCTTAAAACGACAGGTAGTACACTAGTGATTGTAAATACTAAAACGGCAGCTTATGAATTATATCAACAATGCTTACAAAACAAGAAATCTGAAATATTTCATTTGAGTACAAATATGTGCCCTGCTCACCGAATAGATAGACTTGCTGAAATGAGGGCAAGTCTAGATGATAAAAAATTAGTTTTATGTATTAGCACACAGTTAATTGAAGCAGGGATAGATATTGATTTTGGTTCTGTTATCCGGTTTTTATCTGGATTGGACTCCATTGCTCAAGCTGCAGGAAGATGTAATAGGCATGGTAGAAGATCTGAGTTAGGAAAGGTTTTAATAATAAATTCTGCAACAGAAAATCTAAACAAACTAAGAGATATACGAATAGGAAAAGAAAAGGCAGAAAGAGTATTGGATGAGTTTAAAAACAACCCCGATAAATTTGACAACGATATTCTTGGGCCTAAAGCGATGGAACTGTATTACAAATACTATTTCTACGAAAGAAAAGACGAGATGAAGTATCCTGTTAACGAAGTATCTGTGGTTGGCAGAAATGATGACCTGTTTACTTTGCTCTCTACAAATGTTTTGTCTGTAAAAGAGTTTAAGCGTATAAATAATCAAGAGTACCCGCAGATTTTTTTAAGACAAGCATTCATGTCCGCTTCGAAGTCTTTTTGTGTGATTAATGCACCTACTCGTGGGGTAGTTGTACCATACAGTGATGAAGGAAAGAAAATTATTAATGATCTCTGTTCTGAAGAAGACATAAAAAAACAATATAAATTGTTAAAAAGATCTCAGCGTTATTCTGTTAATGTGTTTTCTAATGTGTTGGGTAAATTGATTGAGAACGGCGCGGTTTTTCAAGCACAGAAAGGTATAGATGTATTATGTGTTCATAAAAATTATTATAGTGATATAATTGGATTGGTGGAAAATCCGGTAGAACAAATTAGTTATCAATGCCTATAGCAAGGAGGGTAATCCATGAAAATGAAAAATATCGTAGAGTTTAAAGTAACAGCGAAATACGCGCTTTTTTCTGACCCATTGACCAAAATTGGAGGTGAAAAATGCTCTTATCATATTCCAACTTACGAGGCGATTAAGGGAATTATGAGTTCTGTATATTGGAAGCCAACTATTATATGGATTATAGATAAAGTAAGAATTATGAAGCCGATAAGGACACAAACAAAGAGTGCTAAGCCATTGAATTATAACGGTGTTTATCCTGGTTTGCGGGATATGAGTAAAAAAAAAGAACCTTTCAATAGTCTTTCAATTTACACCTATCTATCAGATGTTGAATATCAAGTTCAAGCACACTTTGAATGGAATTTTAAAAGAGAAGATTTAGAAAATGATAGAAATGAAAATAAACATTATTTTGTTGCTAAACGAATGATTGAAAAGGGAGGGAGACGAGATATATTTTTGGGAGCGCGCGAATGTCAGGGCTATGTTGAACCATGTAAATTTGCGGAAGGAAGCAGTTTTTACGATAATTATGGCGAAGTCGGATTTGATTTGATGTTTCATGGGTTTGATTATCCAAGTGAATTTGAGAAAGATGAATTTTGGTCGCGTTTTTGGCGACCAAAAATGAAGAATGGCGTAATCGAGTTTATACGTCCTGAGGATTGTGAAATACGAAAGTATCTAAGATCAATGAAAGATGCAACGCTATTAACAATTGGAACTAATGAATATGGTATATTGGATAGCTTTTGTGAAAAGGAGGTGGCGAATGAGTTGGATTCAAAAACTTTATGAAACCTATGAAAATTGCCAGTCGATGATTGGCAATACAGATAATGAAAACGAAGTGCCTCTTTTACCAATTTGCCACACGACGCAGAAAGCACATATTGAGATAGTAATAGATGTGCAAGGTAATTTTAAGAGAGCCAGAGTTGTTTCTATAAACGATGCAAGAACAATTATTCCCTGTACAGAAAGTTCTGGTGGTCGAACAAGCGGAGAATCGCCCCATCCTTTGTGTGATAAACTGCAATACATAGCCAAAGATTATGTGGACTATTATCAAAAGAAGAAAGATGATAAGAAGAATAAAAAGCCTAAAGATTATAAGATTTATCACGATTCTTACAAAGAGCTTTTGGAACAATGGTGTAATTCTAATTTTAGTCATCAAAAAGCAAAAGCTGTCTTAAAGTTTATAACAAAAGGCAATGTGATTGAAAATTTAATTGCTTATAAAATATTGGTTCTGGGTGAAGATGAAAAACTTTTGAAGAAATGGGATGGAACGCAAAGTAAAAAAACGGATTTGTTCAATCGTATTAAGGGTACTGAATGGCAGCAAGACGCTTTTGTCAGATGGGAAGTAGAAGTATCTAATGATCCTTGCTCAAAAGTATGGGAGGATAAAACTCTCTGGGACAGTTGGATGGAGTATTATAAAAGTACAAAAAACACTAAAACCCTCTGTTATGTTACCGGCAAAGAATTATTTGCAACAGATATGCATTCTGCTAAGTTAAGAAATGATGGAGATAAAGCAAAAATTATATCTTCCAATGACTGGGACGGTTTTACATTTCGAGGCCGCTTTAATGACTCTGCTAAAAACAATAGATATCAAACTTGTGGTGTTGGTTTTGAAATAACGCAAAAAGCTCATAACACTTTACGTTGGCTTATCAGCCGTCAAGGATATAAAGGTGATCCAACAATTGTTTCTTGGGCAATCTCTGGAAAACAAACTCCTGACCTTCGTGATGACTCGCTATCTTTTTTAGGAGAGGAAGAATTTAAGGAGGATGACGTTGCTTCTGATGCAACAGCACAGATTTTTGCTTTGAAGCTGAAGAATAAAATAGCAGGATACAAGGCCGAATTAGGGAATACAGAAAGAATTGTGGTTATGGGGCTTGATTCAGCAACTCCCGGTCGTATGGCAATTACATTTTATCGAGAATTAACAGGATCTGAATTTTTAGAGAGAGTTGAAAACTGGCATGAATCCTGTAAGTGGGCACATAATTATCGGTATATAGATGTAATTGAAGGTAATAAGAAAATAAAAAAATACATTTCATTTGTTGGTGCGCCTGCTCCAAAAGATATTGCGGAAGCAGCGTATGGAAGCAAATCTGATGAAAAAATCAAGAAGGCAACCGTCGAACGAATATTACCATGTATAATTGATGGATTGCAAATTTCTCGAGATATTGTTGAATCTGCTGTTAGAAGAGCTTCCAATAGGGGAGGGTTGGAAAAATGGGAATGGAAAAAGACATTGAGCATCGCTTGTGCGCTTTATAAAAAATATAAAGAAAAGGAGGGATATGATATGGCTTTAGATGAAAACAGAAAGACAAGAGATTATCTTTACGGAAGACTTTTGGCATTGGCTGATAATCTTGAGCAATGGGCTTTAGAAAGTTCTGGTGAAAAAAGACAAACAAATGCTGCAAGATTAATGCAGAGGTTTTCTGATCATCCTTACAGTACTTGGAGAACAATTGAATTATCCTTATCGCCATATAAAGCAAGATTGGGAAAAAAGTCAAAGAAGCAACAAGAAAATATCACCGAAGTTGTGAACATGTTTGCAGAAAATGATTTCACCAGCGATAAGAAACTATCCGGTGAATATCTGCTTGGCTATCATTGTCAGTTAGCAAAGATAGGAGAAGAAATAGAAATAAGTAAATCTAAAAAGAAAGATAATAATACTGAGGAAACTCAGTAAAAAACATAAGGAGGAATTACTATGACCAGCTTAAAGAATAAAATTGATTTTGCAATTGTATTCAGCGTAAAAAATGCTAATCCAAACGGGGACCCTCTTAATGGAAACCGTCCACGGATTAATTACGATGGGATGGGAGAAGTTTCTGATGTTTGCCTAAAGCGTAAAATCAGAAACCGCTTGATGGATGCTGGAAATGCCATATTTGTTCAGTCGGACGATAATAGAGCAGATAATTATAAAAGTCTGCGTGACAGAGTAAAAGGTGAATTGGGTGATGTGATAAAGGACAAAGAAAAATTTAGTGAGGCAGCGTGTAAAAAATGGATAGATGTTCGTGCTTTTGGCCAGGTTTTTGCATATAAAAAGGAAAGTGGGAAAAGCAAGAAAAATAAAAATGAAGGTAGTGCTGAAAATGATCAGACAGAAGAAAGTGTTTCTATCGGAATACGCGGCCCTGTTTCAATCCATCCCGCTTTTTCTGTTTTACCGATTGAAGTGAGCAGTATCCAAATTACTAAAAGCGTTAGTGGGGAAGGGGATGGTAAAAAGAAAGCATCTGATACAATGGGAATGAAGCACCGTGTTGATTATGGTTTATATGTATCGTATGGTTCTGCAAATCCACAGCTTGCTTCAAAAACAGGATTTAGTGATGAAGATGCAAAAGCAATAAAAAACTCGCTTGAGCATTTGTTTGATAATGATGCTTCTTCTGCGAGACCCGAAGGCAGTATGGAAGTCATAGCTGTAATATGGTGGCAACATAATTGTCCTACAGGGCAATATTCATCTGCAGTTATCCATCGAACGTTAGAAGTTGCCCCAAAAGTTGAGGTGCCAAAAACAGCAGAAGAATATTCAATAAAAGTGAAAAAGATTGCAGAAATTACTCCTGAAATATATAATCCAAATAAAATAGTAGAAAAACTATAATATATGAGGTTAATGATAAGGAATAAATTTCTCTTTCTTCAATAGAACATCGCTTTTTTTCAAAAGAAAATACACTTTTATTTGTATTGATGGTATTTGGTTTTTAATGTATTTGCATCGCAGGTAGGATAATGCATAAAAATATTACCTTAAATGCGGGGAGTTAAATGAAAAATATAGAAGGGGAAGGTAAAAAGAATATTAGAATTAAGAAAATGGCGGTGATCACTGCTTTTAATCCTGCAAACAGCAATATCTTATCCGAAATACGAGGGCTTATAGAATCTGCTCGCGGGCGGGTGGCCTACTTTGCTAATACTGAATTAACGATGCTTTACTGGCATGTAGGGGACCGAATAAGACGGGAAATACTCAAAGAAAAAAGAGCAGAATACGGATTGGAGATTTTGCCGACACTGTCGGCAAAATTGATGCCTTTATATGGTGATGGTTTTAGTGATCGCAATTTGGCGCGAATGGTAAAATTTGCTGAATGTTTCCCAATCGAACAGATTGTCGTGACACTGTCACGACAATTAAGTTGGAGCCATTTTGTAGAGATATTACCGGTTAAAGATCAACTTGCACGCGATTTTTATGCAGAAATGTGCAGAATAGAGCGTTGGAATGTAAGAACACTGAGGGCAAAAATAGGCGGTATGCTATTTGAACGAACAGCACTGTCGAAAAAACCGGAAAAACTTGCCCACATTGAACTTTCCAAACTGCGTGAAGAGGACAAACTAACGCCAGATCTTGTATTTAGAGATCCATATTTTCTGGATTTTTTGGGGCTTAAAGGCGCTTATCAGGAAAAAGATATTGAATCTGCAATATTGAGCGATCTTGAAGCATTTATTTTAGAAATAGGAACGGGTTTTTCGTTTCTTGCCAGACAAAAACGTATGATAATAGGGGGAGATGATTTTTATCTGGATTTGCTGTTTTATCATAGGGGTTTAAAAAGACTTGTTGCCATAGAGTTAAAACTGGATAAATTCAAACCGGAATATAAAGGTCAAATGGAAATTTATTTGCGATGGTTGGATAAATACGAGAGAAATCCGGGAGAATCGCATCCTCTTGGGCTGATTCTTTGTGCAGGAAAATCCGATGAGCAGGTGGAATTGTTGGAACTTGGAAAAAGCGGTATACGAGTCGCGGATTATTTAACAGAATTACCGCCTCGTGAAGTACTTGAAAAGAAACTGAATGAATCAATACGGATGGCTCGCTTGCGACTTGAAGCGGCAAAGAATGATAAATAGCATAATGGGAAATAATTGTGATTTACGATGATGAAGACCTACTTGCTTTATCCGGAATACAGCATTATTCATACTGCAAAAGGCAGTGTGCATTCATTCACATTGAAAGTATTTGGTTTGAGAATGTTTTTACAGCGGAAGGGAGGATAATGCATGAAAATGTTCATAAAGGAAAATCAAAACACGATTCAGATGTGAAAATTGAAACAGATGTGCCGATAAGGTCGTACGATCTTGGACTTATCGGCAAGGCAGATGTTATTGAATACAGCAAAAATGATAAAGGGGTGGATCTTGTAACACCCATAGAATACAAAAGAGGTAAGACAAAGACTGATAATTGTGATAGAATTCAACTTTGTGCCCAAGCAATCTGCCTTGAGGAAATGATGAATTGTAAAATAGAAAAAGGATATATATTCTACGGGAGAACAAGACGACGTGAAGAGGTTTTCTTTAGTGATGAATTGAGAAAAGAAACAACAAGGTTGGCGGTAGAATTACATGAGTTTATTAAGAAAGGATTTACTTCAAAAGCAGAATACGAAGAGAATAAATGCGACAGATGCTCTTTTTTAAACTACTGTATGCCAAAAAAATTACAAAAAGCTGTTTCAGCAGACAAATACTTTCAGAAAATGATGGAATGAGAAAATATCTTAACACTATATATATTACGACTCCTGGCTCCTATTTGCATAAAGAAGGCGAGACGGTGGTTGTGGAAAAACAAGATAAAACAAAAGTACAATTTCCTTTATTGGCAGTCAGTAGTATTGTTTGCTTTGGAAATACTATAATAACGCCTCATCTTATGGGTTATTGTTCGGAAAAATCTGTAGCAATAACATATTTGAATGATAATGGAAAATTTCTTGCCAGTGTCCGGGGAGAGGTTTGTGGTAATGTTTTGTTGAGGAGGGAACAATACAGATTGGCTGATAATTCTGGATATTGCACAAAAATTGCATCAGAAATACTTATGGCAAAAATAAATAATTCCCGCACCGTATTATCCAGGGTCGTAAGGGATCATTCCGATAAGATAAACGCGGATAAAGTAGGCAGGGCAATAAATGAGTTAAGTATAAGCATTAAAAGACTTAAAAACAAAATGAGCGAAGCTGAAATACGAGGGATTGAAGGTGATGCAGCAAAAACATATTTTTCTGTTTTTAATGAAGCAATCATTTCCCAAAAAGATGAATTTGTTTTTAACGGGAGAAATAGAAGGCCTCCATTAGATAATGTAAACTGCTTGTTGTCATTTGTTTACACTCTAATCATGCATGATTGCAGGTCTGCTCTTGAGACGGTTGGGCTTGACCCATATGTTGGTTTTCTGCATAAGGACAGACCTGGTCGACCCGGGCTTGCACTTGATTTAATGGAAGAGTTTAGAAGTTTTCTTGGAGACAGAGTTGCATTAAACCTTATTAACAGAGAACAGGTAAAAGGAAATGGTTTTGAGAAAATGGAAAATGGTGCAGTACTGATGACAGATAAAACAAGAAAAGAATTGATAATAGAATATCAAAAAAGAAAACAAGAAGAGATTACGCATTTATATTTAAACGAGAAAATGCCTATTGGTCTAATCTTTTTTTATCAGGCATTATTGTTCGCAAGGTGCATACGCGGGGAAATAGATGGATATCCTGCTTATGTTTGGAGATAATAAATGCTGGTCGTAATTACTTATGATGTAAACACTATGGATGCCGAAGGAAGAAGAAGATTAAGAAGAGTCGCAAAAACTTGCAAAAACTTTGGACAAAGGGTGCAGTTATCTGTTTTTGAATGTGATGTGGACCCGGAGCAATGGGCAAGACTTAAGAATGGACTTTGCAATATAATTGATCCAGAAAAAGATTCTATAAGATTTTATTATCTTGGATCTAATTGGAAGAGGAGAGTTGAACATGTCGGAGCCAAAGAATCAATATCTTTGGATGAGCCGTTATTAATATAATGCGAATGTTAATCTATTGTAAAAACCCCATGAGGTTCGCAAATGTAAAAATGGAAATGAATTGCAGAATTATCAAAAGATATAGAAGAAATAGGAACCAAATAATCATAATAATAGGTCAACATCGCAAGATCTTTGAAATACTTACTGAAAAAATAAGATCTATATAAATAACAGTCGCCCCCCGTGCGGGGGCGTGGATTGAAACTATACACAATCAAGAGAGAATACATAACTACTAAGTCGCCCCCCGTGCGGGGGCGTGGATTGAAACTTCTATGAAATGTAGAGGAATAGGTGAAATAGGTCGCCCCCCGTGCGGGGGCGTGGATTGAAACCTATTTGGATATATGAACAACATACACAGGACGGTCGCCCCCCGTGCGGGGGCGTGGATTGAAACAACGGTTAACCTATAATTTTTTTATAGTTAACCAGTCGCCCCCCGTGCGGGGGCGTGGATTGAAACGTTTTAGGATTTTTGACCATATCCACATATTGACGTCGCCCCCCGTGCGGGGGCGTGGATTGAAACCCTCCTGTAATTGCACACGGTCCAGTAGTTAGTAGTCGCCCCCCGTGCGGGGGCGTGGATTGAAACGTAATAAACAATATCCGGCCAGTATTTATATCCAGTCGCCCCCCGTGCGGGGGCGTGGATTGAAACGATAAACAAGAAAAACAAAACGGAAAAAGAAAAGGTCGCCCCCGTGCGGGGGCGTGGATTGAAACATTGCCGTTGGGTTAAGATTGCCCCGACAACGAGTCGCCCCCCGTGCGGGGGCGTGGATTGAAACACTTCAAAGATAATCCCAAATTGAAACTATTAGGTCGCCCCCCGTGCGGGGGCGTGGATTGAAACTTCCCAAGAGTAAAAGATGAGGAAAGTTTTTTGTCGCCCCCCGTGCGGGGGCGTGGATTGAATCTTTTGCCAGTAACAATCATGTTTAAGAGCCTGTGCTAGAAGTCGGCTCTAAAAAAAACTAAATTGTTGATAAATTTTACTGCTTTTATCTATCCTAAGTTCCGCTGAAGTAGGAAAAATGGGAGGATAAGATTATTTATTTATCTGCTCTTTTGAAAAAAAAGTTATAAATCTTTTGACATCGATATTGTAAATTTGTTATCATAGTTATAATCAGTTTAGGAATTTAGATTATAAAGGAAAATAATATGAAAAAAATTATATTTAAATACAGTGGTTGGTTGTTAATTTTTAGTGCTATTATCCTGCTTTCTAATTGTGCTACTGTTATTGAAAAGAAATGTATTTCTGAGAAAGAAGAAATTGTAAAAAAAACGACCTTAGCCAATGGGTTATCTATAATTACAAGAGAAATTCCAAATAATATAGTTAGCCTACAAATCTGGTTTAAAGTGGGTAGTAGAAATGAGGATGAAAAAAATAACGGCCTATCGCATTTCATAGAGCATTTGATATTTAAAGGAACTAAAAAAAGGGGAGTAAGTCAACTTAGTCAAGAGATAGAAAGTGTTGGTGGAAAATTAAATGGTGCAACTTCAAAGGATTATACCTTTTATTATGCTACAATAGCAAAAGATTTTATTGATCTGGCCATAGATGGTCTGATTGATAGTGTCCTAAATCCAGCCTTTGATAAGGATGAAATAGAGAAAGAAAGAAAAGTAGTGGTTGAAGAAATATTAAGGCAAGAAGATGAACCGTTTTCAACTTTATTTAATCTTTCAAATAGCATCTCTTATATTAACCACGCATATAAAATGCCAGTAATTGGTAAAAAGGAAATAATAGAAAATTTAAGCAGGGAAGATATAGTTGCCTATTATAATAAATTTTATGTGCCAGAGAATATGATCATAGTCATTACAGGAGATTTTAATACAGAAGAAATTGTAAAGAAGATAAAGAAATATTTTCCAAAAGATAATACAGAAACTCATTTGCCAAGTGCAAATATAAAACCCGAATTCAATAGTTTAAAAGTAGAAAAAGAAACAAATTTCAAGAAATGTTACCTTGCCGTTAGCTGGCTTGCTCCAAATGTAGATAATGAAGATACGTATACCATGGATGTATTAACAGTAATAATCGGGCAGGGAAGGAGTTCAAGACTATATAGCCACTTAAAAGAAAAACTGCAGATTTGTTATTCGATAGGAAGTAGTTATTCAACTATGAAAGATGAAGGATTATTTAATATTCGCGCTACACTTGAGGAGAAGAATGAAATTATTTTAGAAGATAAAATTATGGAAGAAATAAATAAAACAAAAGAAGGAGTTTCCTTAAATGAGTTGAATAAGGCAAAAGCAATTATAGAGAATAATTACATATTTGAACATGAAACGAATGAATCTATTGGAAATAGTTTGGGTTACTATGAAGCAATTTCAAGTTATAAATTAGAACTTTTTTATTTAGATAATATTAAGAAAGTTAATTTAGATGATGTGAAGAAAGTGGCTAATAAATATCTAAGCGGGAAGCCATCCATTGTTGTTTTAAAACATGAAAAAACCGATAAGAGAAACAATAAATAATAATTATATCGTTTTTTATGGAATAAGTTTTATACTTTTAACATTGTTTTTAATAACAATACTTTTAAAAGGATTATTGAAAGAAGAAAATATAAAAATTCCTCCACCAAAAATTAGTTATTCACAGGAAGAACTTGAAAAAAAAACGAATGAAATATTTGAAAAAGGATGGACAAGAAACCTAAATGCTTATTATGAAAATGTTAGAGCGAATTTATTAGCAAAACATTTGGGAGTTTTTAAATATAAAATAAAAATGGGAAATAATTTATGGAAACATGTGGCCAAGAGATACGAAATAAGTCTAGATACAATTGTCGGAGCAAATCCGTTTTTAAGGACTTTAGAAGCATATCTTAATGAGGAAATAATAGTTATAAGTAAAAAAGGTGTTTTGCATAAAGTTAAACCCCGGGAAACAGTAGAATCTATAGCAGATTTATATAAAATAGATAAAGAAATAGTCTGGCAGAATAATAATATAGAAAATCAAATCATAGAAAATAAATATTTATTTATTCCGGATGTTGAACCAATAAATATGTCTGACGAGATAAGAGAGCAGTTTGCTTTAACACGAATATTTGCTTACCCAATTTTAAATGGCAAAAACAATTATTCATCATATATGGGTTATCGTCAGGACCCTTTTACTCATGAAAGGTCACATCACGATGGACTTGATATAAAAGTTGCATATGGTGAAAAAATTTGTGCAGTTGCAGATGGAATTATTACTTTTGCAGGAGAAAATGGGGGATTAGGTAATGCAGTAAAAATTAAACATAGTAATGGATATGTCACACTGTATGGACATAATTCAAAATTACTTGTGAAAAGCGGTCAGAAGGTAAAAAAAGGAAAAATTATTGCGTTAGCCGGAAGTACCGGTCGTTCCACTGGATGCCATCTTCATTTTGCTGTCTGGAAAAATAGCAAGTTAATTGACCCAAAAATATTTTTCATAAGGTAGGGCAAAAGGTAAAATAAAAATTGACAATAATAGCCCAAACTGTTATTATTGTAATAAATAAATCGCGTTAGAAAGGAGGGGAAAGAAGTTATGGAAAAGCAAGGCAAAGTGAAGTGGTTTAATGAAGCCAAAGGTTATGGTTTTATTGAACAGGATGGTGGTGGAGATGTATTTGTGCATTTCTCTGCTATTCAAGGCGATGGGTTTAAAACTTTAGCTGCCGAGCAAGCTGTTAAATTTGAAGTTACGCAAGGGGCTAAAGGTCCACAAGCCATAAATGTTGTTAGAATCTGATTAATTAGATCTTAACAATTATTCTACCCCAGTAAGGGAACTTACTGGGGATTTTAAATTATAAGGAAGGAGAAAATTTTATGGAAGTTATAGTAAAAGAAAATGTAGAAGAGATGAGCAAGTTAGGTGCAGAAATTGTAGCAGAGGTTCTTAATGGTAAGAAAAGCCCTGTTTTAGGGCTGGCAACAGGAAGTACGCCGGTAAAGATGTATAAAGAACTTATAAGGATGAACAAGGAAGGCAAGATGGATTTTTCAAATGTAAGGAGTTTTAATTTAGATGAATATGTTGGAGTGGAGGAAAGTCATAGTCAAAGTTATCACTATTTTATGTGGGAGAATTTATTTAAACATATAAATATTAAAAAAGAAAATACAAATGTACCTAATGGAATAGCAGAGGATATCCCTGAGGCATGCAAACTATATGAAGAAAAAATTATAAAATGTGGTGGTGTTGATATTCAAGTATTAGGCATAGGTAGTAATGGTCATATTGCATTTAATGAACCAGGTTCTTCCTCAAGCTCAAGGACAAGAATAATAGCATTGGATGAAAGAACTATAGATGATAATGCAAGATTCTTTGCAAAAAAAGAAGATGTCCCTCGGTATGCCGTTTCAATGGGAATAGGCACTATACTTGAAGCAAAAAAAATTATACTTTTAGCCAATGGCAAGAATAAAGCAGAAGCAGTTGCAAAATCAGTAGAAGGTCCTATAACCGCTATGGTTCCTGCAAGTTTCTTACAAATGCATCAAGATACTATTTTTATACTTGATCAGGAAGCATCTTCGTTGTTAAAAAGGAAATATTCAACAGAAAGATTTAAATATATTCCAAAGAAATAAGCAGATTTTTAAGGAGTTGGCTATGGATTTGATTGAGAAATTTAAAGAGCAGGCAAAAAAAAGTGTTAAGAAAATAGTACTGCCAGAAGGCGAAGATGAAAGAATTTTAGGTGCCGCCGTAGAAATAGCAAAAGAAAAAATCGGCCAGCCAATTATTTTAGGGGAAACCGAGATTATTAAAAGTTTAGCAGCAAAAATTAATGTTAGCTTGGATGAAGTTACAATTATTAATCCTGCAAGTTCTACGGTCATAGATAAATATACATCTGCTTATATGAATAAACGAAAAGAAGTTACAGAAGCTATAGCCAAAAGACTTGTTAAGAAGAGTTTATTCTATGGAGCCATGATGGTTTCAACTGGTGATGCCGATTGTATGGTTGCCGGAGCATCAACGGCCACGGCTACAATATTACAGGTTACTACGTTAGCCATAGGTTTTCAGCAGGGGATTTCAACCCCATCAAGTTTTTTTATAATGGTTGTGCCAGAATTTTTAGGTGAAAAAGATAAAATATTTGTTTTTGCTGATTGTGCCGTAAACATAGATCCTACCCCCAGGCAATTAGCGGATATTGCTCTTGCTTCAGGTTTAAGCACGAAAGAAATTTTAGGGATAGAACCTAGAATTGCTATGCTTTCTTTTTCTACGAAAGGAAGCGCTTCGCATCCTAATATAGATAAAGTAGTTCAAGCCTTAAATATAGTTAAAGAAAAATTTCCTAATTTAATGATAGATGGAGAATTTCAAGCAGATGCAGCTTTGGTTCCAAAAGTAGCAGAGAAAAAAATTAAAAGTAAAAGTGATGTTGCTGGAAAAGCAAATGTATTGATATTTCCGGATTTAGAAGCAGGCAACATTGCTTATAAACTAACTCAGTATCTGGCTAATGCAAAAGCATATGGCCCGATACTTCAAGGATTTGCCAAACCAGTGAGCGACCTTTCTCGTGGTGCCAGTGTAAAAGATATAGTAGGAGTGGCGGCCATAATGGCTGTTAAGGCCCAGCAGAGGGGATGAATGAAAATCTTAATTTTAAATAGCGGTAGTTCTTCAATAAAATATAAATTATTTGAAATGCCTGGTGAAAGAATTATTGCCAAAGGTTTGGTTGAAAAGATAGGGGAGAAGTCTTCAAAAATAAATCATGATGCTGGAGGAAAAAAATCCGAAAAAGAAGAGCAAATCAATAATCACGAAAAAGGCTTAAAATTAATCATAGATTTATTAGTTGATGAAAACATAGGTGTTATTAAAAATGTTTCTGAAATTTCTGCAGTAGGGCACCGCGTGGTGCATGGTGGAGAAGCGTTTACAGATTCCGTCATCATTACGGATGAAGTGGTAAAGGCTATCCAGGAGTTTATTTACTTGGCGCCTTTACATAATCCACCAAATTTAGCTGGTATAAAAGCGGCTAGAGAATTGCTCCCAAGAGTTACACAGGTAGCTTCTTTTGATACCTCGTTCCATCAAACCATACCAAAGACAGCATATTTATATGCTATTCCATATGAGTTTTATGAAAAGCATAAGATAAGAAAGTACGGTTTTCATGGAACATCCCATAGATATATAGCCAGAAGAGCGGCTGAACTTATGAAGAAAGATAAATACGGCATTAATGCTATTACATGTCATCTTGGAAATGGGTGTAGTATTTCTGCAGTTGAAAAAGGCAAATCTGTTGATACCAGCATGGGGTTAACTCCGCTTGAAGGGATAATCATGGGGACAAGGTCTGGAGATATTGACCCAGCTATAATATTTTTCCTTGAAGAAAAAGCAGGGATAAAAATTAATGAGATTAACAATATTTTAAACAAGAAAAGCGGCTTGCTTGGTGTCTCTGGAGTAAGTAATGATGTAAGAAACATAGAAAATGCTGCTAAACAGGGGAACGAAAGAGCGAAATTGTCGCTGGATATGTTTTGTTACCGTATAAAAAAATATATTGGTTCATATATGGTTGTTTTAAATAAAGTTGATGCCATAGTTTTTACCGGTGGCATAGGAGAAAATGCAGTAGATTTAAGAGCACAGATTTGTGGCCATATGGAATTTTGGGGTATTAAAATTGATAAAAATAGAAACGAAAGCAAAGAAAAGGAAAAAATTATAAGTACTGATGATTCAAAAGTAAAAGTTTTTGTGATTCCGACTGATGAAGAAGTAAGGATTGCTGTTGATACTTTTGAAATGGTAAGTAGAAAAAAATAAGGAGGTAAAAAATGCAAATATGTTTTTTTGAAGATAAGAAATTCGATAATTTGTATCCCATTTCATATCTAAGGCCAGTTTTTCATTTGAAATGTGGACAGACTAATCTTGCTGAAAAAATCATAAGAAAATTTAAAAATGTCAAGGTTACTTATTTTGTGCGTGATTATCTGGAAGCATATATGAAAGAAAAGTTAGGAGCATCTAATGTTAACAATTTAGATGTTTTGAAACAAGATGATTGTTTGTTTATAAACGGAAGATGGCTGTTTATTGATGCAAAACTTGAATTAAATGGCACAGAAGAGGTTGGTGTCTCAGGTGATGATCTTGTTTACGCTAGAGTAAACAAACAAAATATTGCAAAATATGGTGGTGCAAATTTTGAACAGTTACTTAGTCAGATTAAAATAAATATTAAAAATGTAAAAGTAGAGGCATATTTAATTGAATATCCTTGGAATTTAGTCCATGAAAATCCAAGAGCGATTGAAGATGATTTTAAATTTATAAATAAAGGCGGAGTCATTGAAGGTAAATTTGCTCCACAATCTGTTATTTATGGTGATAAAAATAAAGTTTATATAGCCAAAAATGCAGAAATTCAGCCTTTTGTAACATTAGATACTAATGGTGGATCTATAATTATTGATGAAGATGTAATTATTTTTCCGAATTCAAGAATAGAGGGCCCTACGGCGATTGGCAAAGGAACGCAGATTTTTGGAGCAAATATAAGAACAGGGACAGCTCTTGGCCCGGTTTGTCGGGTAGGTGGAGAAGTTGAGGATAGTATTATACACGGGTATTCAAATAAATATCATGATGGATTTTTAGGACATGCTTATATAGGTGAATGGGTAAACCTAGGTGCTTTAACGACTAATAGTGATTTAAAAAATGATTACACTACTGTTTCTTTGTATATGAAAGGAGAATTAATGGATTCTAAGGATACAAAAGTAGGTTGTTTTATTGGAGACCATACTAAAACAAGTATAGGAACATATTTTAACACAGGAACCATAACCGGAATTATGTGTAATTTAGTTGGTAGTGGAGGTGTTCTTCCAAAATACATTCCGTCTTTTACCTGGTTTTTTAATAATAGGTTTTTTAAAGGTTATGGGTTAAAAAGCATGTTAGATACCGCGAAGATGTCTATGTCGAGAAGAAAAAAAGAAATGTCAAAGGGAGAGGAAGAATTGTTGGGATATTTATACGATACAACTAAGTCCGATAGGAATTATTGGATAAAGAAGAAATCATAGTCTGGTTGCTTTGCAACCAACTATTCCTAATATATTGATTTTACATTATGGAAAATCATAAATACAAGGAGGAATTCATGACAGTTGAAGAGAGAGTAAAAAAAGTAGTGGCCAGACAGTTAAAGTTAAAAGAAGAAGAGATAAAATTAGAGTCTGATTTTGTAAAAAATCTGGGAGCAGATTCATTTGCAAGCATAGAATTGGTTGCCGCATTTGAAGAAGAGTTTGAAATAGAGATGCCAGAAGAGTCAGCTCTTCAAGTTAAAACAGTAGGCAAAGCCGTAGAATTTATATCTAAAATTTTAGAATCCAAAAAATAAAATTTTTGTTTTATGACTTTATTTGGAATAGGGATAGATATATTTAAGTTAAATAGAATGAAAAAGATATTTTTCAAACCTTTATGGAAAAATTTTCAAAAAAGAATATTTCATCCTGCCGAATTAACCTTAAACAAGAAAAAAAATTATAAATATTTTGCAACAATATTTACGATTAAAGAAGCATTTTTGAAAGCATTAGGAATCGGTTGGAGCGAGTCTGCTCATTTTAATGAAATAGAGGTTCAATATAATAAGTTTAATCATGCCAGGATTAAATTACATGGAAGCACAAAGCAGTTTGCCTGGAAATTAAAAATTAAAAAAATGTTAATAGATTTTTCAATAGATGGTGATTACGTAATCTCTGTCGTGGGGTTAGTTAGATAGGAGTGATATACAAATGTTAGAAGATATATTAAAAAATTCCGAGTTAATTAATGAGTGTCACAAAATAAAAAGACATGAGGGGAAGAACTTAAGAAAATTAAAAAAGGAAGAAATTATCAAATTAGAACAAAATGGTAATCATAGCTCTGATTGGAATAAAATTAAAGTAAATATTGATTTTAATCCTTTGCGTGTTTTTAATTCAACTTTCTATGGTGAAATAATGCTGGGAAGTTTTAAAGAAAATATTAAATATGAAAGTGCTGATATACCATCCGGGATTTATAATAGTACGATAATTAACTGTGAAATTGGCAATAATGTTTTAATAAAGGATGTAAAATTACTCTCAAATTATATTATAAACGCAGGGGCCATATTAATAAATAATGGCACTATAACAGCTGATTCTAAAAATACTTTTGGAAATGGTATAGAAATGTCCTTATGTATAGAAACAGGTGGCCGGGAAATTTATTCTTTTGCTGAGATAACAGTAGAGATTGCCGAGAAAATTACAAAATCAAGAGGCGATAAAAAATTATTAGAGGAATTTAAAATCTTTATTGATAAATATTTAAGTCTAATTACTATAAATAAAGGATATATTGGGAAAAATGTAAGAATTATTAATACACCTGAGGTAAGGAATAGTTTTATGGGAGATTCTGCAAAAGTCATTAATGCTTTAAGAGTTAACAATTGTACTTTATTAAGTAATGATGAAGAAAAAACAGAAATTTCATATGGTGCATCGGTGTCTGATTCTATTTTGCAGTGGGGTTCTGAAGTAACGACAATGGGGATTGTATCATCTTCTATTCTTGTTGAACATTCCCATGTGGAAAGACATGGTAAAGTTAATAATTCTCTTTTAGGTCCAAATACAGGAGTTGGTGAAGGGGAAGTAACTTCTTGTCTTCTTGGACCATTTATAGGATTTCATCATCAAGCACTCCTGACGGCAGCATTTTGGCCAGAAGGCAAGGGAAATGTTGGATATGGGGCTAATGTTGGTAGTAATCATACATCAAGAGCACCGGATCAGGAAGTTTGGCCAGGTGAAGGAACATTTTTTGGCTTAGGAGTAAGTATAAAATTTCCTTCTAATTTTACAAAAGCACCTTATACTATTATTTCTACTGCGGTTAGTGCTCTTCCACAAAAAGTAACTTTTCCTTTTTCTTTAATTAATTTACCGGCTAATTCTTTCCCTGGAATATCTCCAGCATTTAATGAAATTTTTCCAGGTTGGGTTTTATTATTCAATATTTTCGCCTTAAAACGAAATGAAGGCAAATATATAAAGAGAAATAAAGCCAAAAGGTGTAAATTCGCTTTTGAAGTTTTTAGACCAGATATAATTGATTTAATAATTGATGCCAGGAGAAGGTTGCAAAATATAAAAGATAAAAAGGAAGTTTATACTAATAAAGATATTGATGGTCTTGGGAAGAATTATATGCTTGAAGAAAGTAAGGCGGTGGGAATAAAAGTGTACGATTTTTATATTAAATATTATGCATTATCTGGATTAAAAAGAAAATTAGAAGAACATATTAAAAAAAATGAAACCAGAGAAAAATTAAAAGAGATTTTGAATAATAAAACAGATGATAGTAGATGGGAACACGAGAAGAAAATATTAAATTCAGAATTAAAAGATTTAGGAATAAAAAAATGTTTAGAAAAACTTATTGAAATGCAAGAAAAAGTAGCAAAGGATGTTCAAATTTCAAAAGAGAAGGATGATGAAAGAGGCAAAAAGATAATAGATGATTACGATCTGGCTCATGGTAAAGCAATTGATGATAATTTTGTAAAAGAAACCAGAAAAACAACAGAAAAACTTAAAGAAGAAATAAAGAATATAATAAACAAGATTAAAAAATAATTAAAAAGGTAGAAGTAAATATTTTTTCAATCAAATGTAGTAATTTAAAGAAAACCCCTTATTTTTTATAAGACTTTTTAAGATGTAAATATTTTCATTTTTTATTAAAAAATGCTTGACAAGATATTAACTTTTTAGTATAATCTAATATTAAAATACTTGACAAGTTTTAAGATTTGTGTTATAGTTATAATAAGATTTAGCTTTGATAGATTATTTAAAAGGCAGGTGATTTAAACGAGATACGGTGTTCGTTTAAAGAAATCGAGAGAAGGCCCTTGAATATAGAAAGGGTAACTATGGATTTTTTTAAATGAGCGTCGTAAGACGCTTTTTTTGTTTAAATTGATCTTTGAAAACTGAACAGGAGTTATTTGAGTAAACCTTTTTGGTGTTAAAAAAATAATTTTTTTTGGAGAGTTTGATCCTGGCTCAGAACTAACGCTGGTGACGTGCCTAACACATGCAAGTCGAACGGTCCTACTGTGGAATATTATAGTAGGATAGTGGCAAACGGGTGAGTAACACATAGGTAATTTACCCTTAAGAGGGGTATAACTCTGCGAAAGCGGAGATAATTCCACATGATGCTACATTTTGAAATAAATGTAGTCAAATGGGGGGCAACTTCTGCTTAAGGATGAGCCTATGTCCTATCAGCTAGTTGGTAGGGTAATGGCCTACCAAGGCTATGACGGGTAGCCGGTCTAAGAGGATGTACGGCCACACTGGAATTGAGATACGGTCCAGACTCCTACGGGAGGCAGCAGTGGGGAATATTCCGCAATGGGCGAAAGCCTGACGGAGCGACGTCGCGTGGATGATGAAGGTCTTCGGATTGTAAAATCCTGTAGAGGGGGAAGAAGCCCCGCACATAAAAGAATATCTGTACATGATTTTAATTTTATTGAAAATTTTTTGTTCAGGTTATAGATGTTTTTCTATGTGCGGGGTGACGGTACCTCTAAAGTAAGCTACGGCAAACTCTGTGCCAGCAGCCGCGGTTATACAGAGGTAGCAAGCGTTGTTCGGAGTGATTGGGTGTAAAGGATATGTAGGTGGTTTAGTAAGTTGGATGTGAAATCCTTTAGCTTAACTAAAGAACTGCATCCAAAACTACTTTACTTGAGTACGGGAGAGGAGACTGGAATTTCTGGTGTAGCGGTGAAATGCGTAGATATCAGAAAGAACACCTGTGGCGAAAGCGAGTCTCTAGACCGTAACTGACACTGAGATATGAAAGCTAGGGGAGCAAACAGGATTAGATACCCTGGTAGTCCTAGCCGTAAACGATGGACACTAGGTGTGCCCGCCTTAGGTGGGTGTGCCGAAGCTAACGCATTAAGTGTCCCACCTGGGGAGTACGGCCGCAAGGTTGAAACTCAAAGGAATTGACGGGGGCCCGCACAAGCGGTGGAGCATGTGGTTTAATTCGACGCTACGCGAAGAACCTTACCTGGGCTTGACATGCTTGTAGTAGGATCCCGAAAGGGTGACGATCTGTCGTAAGACAGAAGCTTGCACAGGTGCTGCATGGCTGTCGTCAGCTCGTGTCGTGAGATGTTGGGTTAAGTCCCGCAACGAGCGCAACCCCTATCCTTAGTTGCCATCTGTCGTAAGGCAGAGGCTACTCTAAGGAAACTGCCATGGATAACGTGGAGGAAGGTGGGGATGACGTCAAGTCAGCATAGCCCTTATGTCCAGGGCCACACACGTGCTACAATGGCGTCGCACAAAGGGTTGCCAAGTCGTAAGATGGAGCTAATCCCAAAAAAGACGCCTCAGTTCAGATTGAGGGCTGCAACTCGCCCTCATGAAGATGGAATCGCTAGTAATCGTAGATCAGCCACGCTACGGTGAATACGTTCCCGGGCCTTGTACACACCGCCCGTCACACCACGAAAGCCAGTTGTACTTAAAAATACTCGAACCTACTTGGGAGAGTAACGAGAGTATAATCGGTGATTGGGGTGAAGTCGTAACAAGGTAGCCGTATCGGAAGGTGCGGCTGGATCACCTCCTTTCTAAGGAGCAATGATGTATATAAGGTTGAAAGAATATACTCCTGTTTGGTTTTTTTTTATGGAATTATTTATAGGGGCAGTAGAGCACCTTGTGAGAGGGCCTATAGCTCAGTTAGTTAGAGCGCACCCCTGATAAGGGTGAGGTGTCCTGTGCAATTCAGGATAGGCCCACCAATATATTGGGGATGTAGCTCAGCTGGGAGAGCATCTGCTTTGCAAGCAGAGGGCCAGGGGTTCAAGTCCCCTCATCTCCACCATAAACCATTCACTTTGTTCAGGTTTATGGCATGCCATATACTATGTTATAAATATGATAAATAATAAATATGGGGGATGAATCAGATAACTACAAAAAAACTAATATTTGATATAATTTTAATAGAAAAATAAGAGAAAATTTTTTGGAATAAATAACACATTACAAAAATGGTTCTTTGAAATGAAATAGAAATTGCGCCGAAATTAAAAGAATTAAAAGGCTTTACTTAATATGGTCAAGCTACTAAGGGTGTACGGTGGATGCCTTGGCACTAGAAGTCGATGAAGGACGTAGTAGGCTGCGATAAGCCTCGGGGAGCTGTCTGCTAGCGTTGATCCGGGGATTTCCGAATGGGGAAACCTCTGCTATGATGAATAGCGATCTATGGATGAATTCATAGTCTATAGAAGACAACCAGGTGAAGTGAAACATCTCAGTAACTTGAGGAAAAGAAACCTGTCTAAGACGGGTATTTCCCTAGTAGTGGCGAGCGAACGGGAAAGAGCCTAAACTGATTACAGGTGATAGTCTGTATATGTTCTGTAATCAGGGTTGCGGGAGTTAGTCGTGACTACAGTACAGTGTAGTCGTGGAGTAAAAAATCTATATTTTAACCGAATAGTTTGGAAAGTCTAACCATAGATGGTGATAGTCCAGTAGGTGAAAAGATATAGACTCCTAGATTGATTTCCCAAGTACTACGGGACACGTGAAATCCTGTAGGAATCTGGCCAGACCACTGGCTAAGGCTAAATACTCTCTAGTGACCGATAGTGAACTAGTACCGTGAGGGAAAGGTGAAAAGAACCCTTGAGAAGGGAGTGAAAAGTACCTGAAACCGTATACCTACAAGCAGTCAGAGCTCCTGCTTTTTTAGAGGAGTGATGGCGTGCCTATTGGATAATGAGCCTGCGAGTTAGTCGATGTAGCCAGGTTAAGCTGCTAAAAAAGCGGTGGAGCCGTAGCGAAAGCAAGTCCGAATAGGGCGATTAAGTTACATTGATTAGACCCGAATCCGTGTGATCTACCTATGTCCAGGATGAAGTTTCGGTAATACGAAATGGAGGTCCGAACGGGTGGTTGTTGCAAAAACCTCCGATGAGGTGTGGGTAGGAGTGAAAAGCTAATCGAACACGGTGATAGCTGGTTCTCCCCGAAATAACTTTAAGGCTAGCCTTGAAACTTAAGTAGTGGGGGTAGAGCTCTGATTGGGCTAGGGAGGTGAATAACCTTACCAAACCCATTCAAACTTCGAATACCATTGTGAATGTTTCAGGAGTCAGAATGTGGGGGCTAAGCTCCATGTTCAAGAGGGAAACAGCCCAGAGCATTAGCTAAGGTCCCAAAATTTAGACTAAGTGGCAAAGGATGTGGAATTACTCAGACAGCCAGGATGTTGGCTTAGAAGCAGCCACCATTTAAAGAGTGCGTAATAGCTCACTGGTCGAGTGATTTTGCGCCGAAAATGTCCGGGGCTAAAGTCTAATACCGAAGCTATGTATTTATAGTAGTAGGGTGGCTACGATCCCGATGTAAGTTGGGATGACGGCTTTAAAGGCCGTTGCTATGAATGGTAGGGGAGCGTTCCATTGTAGGCTGAAGTCACACCGAGAGGTGGGATGGACGAAATGGAAGTGATGATGCAGGCATAAGTAGCGTAAATCTGGATGAAAAATCTAGACGCCGTAAGTCTAAGGTTTCCTTGAGCTAGGTTAATCCTCTCAGGGTAAGTCGGAAGCCTAAGCCGAGTCCGCAATAAGCGGGGTAGGTGATGGACAACAGGTTAATATCCCTGTACCATGGGGAAGTCGTTATCAACGATGGGGTGACGCAGTAGGATAGGTTGGCCCGCTTTTGGTTTAGAGGGTCTAAGTTCTTAGGAGGGATATCCAGGAAAATCCGGGTATCTATTTAAACTCTGAAGGGTGATGGGTACTCTATGAAGAGATTCATAGGGGAACTAACTGATTCCACACTGACGAGAAATAACCTCTAGTGAGACTTTCTTGTGCCCGTACCGCAAACCGACTCAGGTAGACAAGGTGAAGAACCTAAGGCGCTCGAGATAACTCTCGTTAAGGAACTCGGCCTAATCGCCCCGTAACTTCGGGATAAGGGGTGCCTCGTTAGTGTATATTTGACTTGTTTGAATGTGCATGAGGAGGCCACAGTGAAGAGGCTTGGACGACTGTTTAACAAAAACACAGGACTCTGCTAACTCGTAAGAGGATGTATAGGGTCTGATGCCTGCCCAGTGCCGGAAGGTTAAGAGGAGAAGTTAGCCCACCGCAAGGTGGATGAAGCTTTGATTTGAAGCCCCGGTAAACGGCGGCCGTAACTATAGAAATGGACCTCCGATTATAAATCGGACTTACTGTAGTTGTAAAATTTGACTATATGCTGGAAAATCCGGTGTATCCTGAAATACTCTATCTTAAATAAGATAAGTAACAAAGTTCAGGTGCGGACTATCAGCAGGAAAGATTGTTAGACAAAATAGTCTAACAAAATCCTCAGAGACTATACGTCAAATTCCAAACGAATAATTTGGAAATGATATAGTCCGTTCTGCATAGCGATATGCAGAGTTAGGCAGAAATGTCTAACCCGACTGCTTAAAGGCGGTTGAGTAACAATCAAGAACGGTCCTAAGGTAGCGAAATCCCTCGTCGGGTAAATTCCGACCTGCATGAATGGCACAACGATCCAGGCACTGTCTCAACGAGAGACTCGGCGAAATTGTAGTTCCTGTGAAGATGCAGGATACCCGCAGCTAGACGAAAAGACCCCGTGGAGCTTTACTGTAGCTTGACACTGGATTTTGATATAGCTTGTAGAGAATAGGTAGGAGACTTTGAATCCTGTCCGCTAGGATAGGTGGAGTCAACAAGTGTAATACTACCCTTGTTGCATTGAGATCCTAATCTGGATCCATTATCTGGACCAGAGACAATGTCTGGTGGGCAGTTTTACTGGGGCGGTAACCTCCCAAAAAGTAACGGAGGCGTCCATAAGGTTCCCTCATCGCGGTTGGAAATCGCGTGTTGAGTGCAAAGGCATAAGGGAGCTTGACTGTGAGACCGACGGGTCGAACAGACACGAAAGTGGGGCTTAGTGATCCGGTGATTCCGTGTGGAAGGGTCATCGCTCAACGGATAAAAGTTACCCCGGGGATAACAGGCTGATCGCATCCGCGAGTTCATATCTACGATGCGGTTTGGCACCTCGATGTCGGCTCATCGCATCCTGGGGCTGAAGTAGGTCCCAAGGGTTGGGCTGTTCGCCCATTAAAGCGGTACGTGAGCTGGGTTCAAAACGTCGTGAGACAGTTTGGTCTCTATCTGCTGTGGGCGTAGGATATTTGAGGGGAGCTGTCCCTAGTACGAGAGTACCGGGATGGACAGACCTCTGGTGTCCCAGTTATCACACCAGTGGTAATGCTGGGTAGCCAAGTTTGGATGGGATAAACGCTGAAAGCATCTAAGTGTGAAGCCCACCCCAAGATTAGATATCCCTGAAGGCACCTTCAAGACTAGGAGGTTGATAGGCTGGGTGTGTAAGATCCGTAAGGATTTCAGCTAACCAGTACTAATCTGCCGTTCGGCTTGACCATATTAATTAAGCCTTTTAATAACGAATAGAACGAATTATACGAATAATGGTAATTGGTAGTCGCAGTCTTTAACCTGCGTTAGTGTAATTTGATTTCATTAAAATTTATTGCTAGTGACCATACCAGAGGGGAAACACCCGTTCCCATTCCGAACACGGAAGTTAAGCCTTCTAAGGCCAATGGTACTGCATGGGCAACTGTGTGGGAGAGTAGGACGTCACTAGCTTAAGGACTTATAATTAAAAAAGTCCCGTAAGATTTTTTTAACGGGATAAATCGTTTTAAAGGAGGGTAGTTTAAGCAATGGAAAAGACAGGCAAAGTGAAGTGGTTTAATGAAGCCAAAGGTTACGGCTTTATTGAACAAGATGGTGGTGGTGATGTGTTTGTTCATTTCTCTGCAATTCAGGGCGATGGGTTTAAAACCTTAGCTGCTGAACAGAAAGTGAAATTTGAAGTAACACAGGGCGCTAAAGGTCCGCAAGCCATAAATGTAACAAGGATATAAATGAATCTCCCCCCGTCTAAAGGCGGGGGGATCTTCTCTCCGATTAATAGGGCACATCTCATATCTTGACTAAAAAAATCAAATTAAAATCACTATTGATATTTAGCATATTTTTTGATAAAATAAATCCCAGGTTTAAAAAAGCATAAAGAAGGATAATTATTATAAGATGAAAAGAAAAGAGATGGTTGATAATCAAATAATAGCCAGAGGGATAAAAGATAAAAAAGTATTAGATGCATTATATAAAGTAGAAAGACACAGATTTGTTTCTGAAGAACTAATAAATCAAGCGTATGATGATAATCCTTTGCCTATTGGTGAAGGCCAAACTATTTCCCAGCCATATATAGTGGCCATAATGACAGAATTAGCAGAGTTAAAAGAAGATGATAAAGTATTAGAAATAGGAACAGGGTCGGGGTATCAAGCGGCTGTGTTAGCCGAGATAGCAAAAGAGGTTTATACAATAGAAATAATTGAAAGTTTAGCCAAAGGTGCCGAGAAAAAACTAAATGAATCTGGATACAAAAATATAAAAGTAAAATGTGGAGACGGATTTTTAGGTTGGGAAGAACACTCGCCATATGATGTCGTAATTGTAACCTGTGCTCCTTCAAAAATTCCAGAGCCATTGTTAAATCAACTTAAAGAAGGCGGAAGATTAATAATACCCGTTGGAGATGTATTTCAGGAATTAAAAAGAGCAAGAAAAGTAAAAGGCAAATTAAAAGAAGAAAGTATAATCCCTGTTAGATTTGTTCCTATGACCGGCGATGAAATAAAAAAAAGGAGATAAGATTTTGAAATCTCAAAAGAGGGAATATGCAAGTTTCATTGATTGATTTAAAAGCACAATATTTAAGTATAAAAAGTGAAATTGATAAAGCAATTGAAAATGTTTTAAGAAATGGGAATTTTATTTTGGGAGTTGAAGTTAAAAAATTTGAAGAAGAAGTAGCAAGATATACTGGAGTAAAATATGCCATTGGAGTAAATTCTGGGACAGATGCACTTTTTTTAGCATTAAAGAGTTTAAATATAGGAAGTGGAGATGAAGTTATAATCCCTTCGTTTTCTTTCTTTGCCACAGCAGGGGTTATATCATTAACCGGAGCAAAACCGGTATTTGTTGACATAAGACCAGACACATATAATATAGATACCACACAGATAAAGGATAAGATTACAAAAAACACAAAAGCAATAATTCCGGTTCATCTGTATGGCCAACCAGTAGATTTAGATGAAATATTAAGTATAGCTAAAGAGTATAATTTAAAAATAATTGAAGATTCTGCTCAAGCCATAGGGGCGGAGTATAAAGGCAGGAAAGTTTGTTCGTTCGGAGATATAGGAGCGTTAAGTTTCTACCCAACAAAGAATTTAGGAGCATGTGGAGATGCGGGGATGATTTTAACCAACAGTGAAGAATTAGCCAAAAAATTGAAAAGTTTAAGGACACATGGTGAATCAAAAAAATATATACATAGCCATATTGGTATAAATTCAAGATTAGATGAATTACAGGCAGTAATTCTTCATACTAAATTTAAATATTTGGAAGTATGGAATGAAAAAAGAAGAAGGAATGCCAAAATCTATAATAACCTATTGAAGAATGTTGTTATTCCATATGAATTAGATTTTGTAAAACATGTTTATCATCAATATACAGTCAGAGTTAAAGAAAGGGAAAAATTACAAAAATATTTACAGGAAAAAGGTATATCAACAGCAATACATTATCCATGTCCAATTCATTTACAAGAAGCTTACCAAAAATTAGGATATAATGTTAATCTTCCGGAAAGCGAAAAAGCAGCCAAAGAGGTTTTATCACTCCCAAATTATCCCGAAATATCAGAAGAGGCCATTACTTATGTTGCTTGCAATATAAATAATTTCAATGGATAAACTTATGAAAATCATGTTCGTTTTTGGAACAAGACCCGAAGCAATAAAATTAGCTCCTCTGATCAAAAAACTGCCAAATTCTGTTGTTTGTGTAACAGGTCAGCATAAAGAGATGCTGCAACAGGTTCTGAAAATTTTCAATATAAAGCCAAAATATGATTTAAAAATCATGAGAAGAAATCAATCCCTTTTTAATATTACTTCTAATATTTTATTGAAACTTGAAAGTATATTAAGAAAAGAGAAACCGAATATTATTATTGTTCAGGGTGATACGACGACTACTTTTGCCGGTAGTTTATGTGCATTTTATTTAAAAATTCCGGTTGGTTATATCGAAGCAGGATTAAGGTCAAATAATAAATATCAACCTTTCCCGGAGGAAATTAATAGAAGACTAACAACGCATTTATCTGATATTCATTTTGCTCCAACTTCGATGGCAAAAAATAATTTATTAAAAGAAGGTGTCCATCCAAAACAGATATTTGTTACAGGGAATACGGCTATAGATGCTTTGCTTATGACTGTAGAAAAAGTCAGGGAAGACGATTTAAAGTATAAAAGATATTTCTGTGAAAATTTTGGGATTAATTTTAATAAAAAAATTATATTAATTACAGGTCATAGAAGAGAAAATTTTGGAATTGGATTTAAAAATATCTGTAAGGCTATAAAAGAAATAGCATTAAAAGAAGATGTAAGTCTAGTTTATCCGGTCCATCTAAATCCAAATGTTCAAAGACCCGTTAAGGAAATTTTAAGTAACTTAAAGAATATTTTTTTACTCCCACCTTTGGAATATGATAAGTTTTGCTATCTTATGTTTAAGTCTTATTTAATTCTAACAGATTCGGGTGGTATTCAAGAAGAAGCACCATCACTTGGAAAACCGGTTTTAGTTTTAAGAGATGTTACAGAAAGACAGGAAGGAGTTAAAGCAGGAAAGGCCGTACTCGTAGGGACTGATAGAAACAAGATAATTAAATGGGCTACAAAACTTTTACATAATAAAAGATTATATAATAAAATGAGTAATGCAAATAATCCATATGGAGATGGTAAAGCAACAGAGAGGATAGTGAAGATTTTAAAAAATACAAAGAATATATTGCAAAGATTACATTTTAAAAATTCATGTTAAATGAAAAAAACTTAGATTTAATAAAAGATGCAGAAGTTTACAGTTCTATCCAATCTAATTTTGAAAAGACTAAAACTACAAAAGTAAGTGGTTTGAAAAATTCTGCGACTGCTTATTTCTTGTCATCTTTAAAAACCCCTTTATTTATACTTACAAAAGAGATAGATAAAGCCAGAGAAATTTATTATGATTTGATTACTCTTTTAAAAAATGATAAAGATATCGAACTTCTCCCTCCAATAGAATTTCTTGATACTTGCAAATTATCACCATCAATAGAGTTAAAATCCGAAAGAATATTAGTTTTTAAAAAATTGTTTGAAGGAAATATTAAAATATTGGTCTCAACATACTCAACATTTTTTGTTCCTGCTCCCGATAAAGAAAAATTTATAACATCAATAATAAATATAAAACGAGATGATGATCTTAATTTAGTGAATCTTGTGGAAAGATTAATAACCCTTGGGTATAAGATGGAGACATTTGTTGAAAAAAGGGGCGAAATAAGTGTTCGGGGCGGGATACTTGATATATATCCCATGACAGATAACAACCCCATAAGATTTGAATTTGATGGAGATAGAATAAACTCCATAAGATACTTTGATTTAGTAACTCAAAGGTCTATTTCTCTTATTGAAAATATTGAAGTGCTACCGGCTGATGAGAATGTTCTTGGTGAAAATAGTATTTTAAATTACTTTTCCAAAGAGGTGGTTATATTTATTGATGAAACTACTGATTTTGAGGAAGAAAAAGACAAATTTAAAGAAAAAATTAATTTAAACGGAAACAATATAATTTATAATTCACATCAAATACAGCATGAATTTCAATTCGGGATAAAAGATTTACCTGTTTTTCATGGAAATATAAAATTAATCATAGAAGAATTAAACAGATTACAGGAAAAAAATTATAATATACAAATTTATTTCAATAATGAAGGCGAAAAAAACAGGTTTATTGAAATATTGATTGATAACAAATGTGAGGCCAAAGTAGACTTTATAATAGGAAGTTTATCATCAGGATTTTATTTTGAAGATATAAAATTAGCAGTTTTAACAGATGACGAAATATTTGGCCGGTATAAAAACATCAGATACGAAAAGGGCAAAAAAAGATTTACCCCGTTTAAAGATAAATCTTTAACGGGGTTTACGGCTGCTAAGGATATTGTGGATATTTCGACAGGCGAATTTGTTGTTCATATAAATTATGGTCTAGGAAAATTTCTTGGATTAAAAAGTATAAAGTTACAAGGGGGGGAGAAAGATTTTATAACATTAGAGTATGAAGGTAACGATAAACTGTATGTTCCAGTTGAAGACATAAATAAAATTTCTAAATATATTGGGTTTGAAGCAATCCCGCCTCTTTCAAAGTTAGGAACATCTGTTTGGGAAAAGACAAAAGAAAAAGTAAAGGAAAGCGCAAATAAGGTAGCCATGGAGCTACTTGAATTATACGCGGCCAGAGAAACATTAAAAGGATTTGCCTTTTCAAAAGATACACCCTGGCAAATGGAATTTGAAGATTCTTTTATTTATGATGAAACAGAAGACCAGTTAAAAACCATAAAAGATATTAAGAAAGATATGGAAGAAGGAAGATCAATTGATAGATTAATCTGTGGAGATGTTGGCTTTGGAAAGACGGAAGTAGCCATAAGAGCTGCTTTTAAAGCTGTTTTAGATGGTAAGCAAGTAGCCGTGATTTGTCCTACTACAATTTTAGCCGAACAACATTTTAATACTTTTTCAGAAAGAATGGGGGGTTATCCAATACATATTTCTATGTTAAGTAGATTTACAACAAAAAACGAACAAAAAAATACTGTTTTAAAATTAAAATCAGGAAGTATTGATCTAGTTATAGGAACGCATAGATTGATTCAAGAAGATATTGATTTTAAAGATTTAGGTTTACTAATAATAGATGATGAACAAAAATTTGGAGTTATTCAGAAGGAAAAACTCAAAAAACTAAAGAAATCAATTTACTGTTTAAGTTTGTCAGCCACACCAATACCGCGCACATTGTATTTTTCTTTAAGTGGAATTAGAGAGATAAGTAATATAAATAGCCCGCCAGCAGGCAGAAGCCCAATACAAACTTATATATTAGAATATAATGAGAAAATAATTAAAGGTGCAATATTAAAAGAAATAGAAAGGGGAGGTCAAATTTATTATGTATATAATAAAGTTGAGACAATAGAAAAAGCATTTAATAAAATAAAAGAATTAATACCCGATATAAAAGTTGCCATTGCTCATGGCCAAATGCCAGGAAGTAAATTAGAAAAAGTGATGTTAGACTTTTATAAAAAAAAGTATAACTGTTTAGTGTGTAGCACAATTATAGAGTCTGGATTAGATAATCCAGATACAAATACTATTATTATTGAGAATGCGGATGAGTTTGGTTTATCACAACTTTATCAATTAAGAGGAAGAGTTGGCAGAAGCAAGTTACAAGCATATGCCTATTTAATGTATCCATCAAAAAAAGTTTTAACTGAGGTTGCAAGAAGAAGACTTGATGTTATTGAAGAGTGTGATGAATTAAGTCTGGGGTTTAAAATAGCAATAAAAGATCTTGAACTTAGAGGCGCCGGAAATATTTTAGGAAAAGAACAGCATGGTGATGTCGTCAGAGTCGGATTTGAACTATATTTAAATCTTTTAAGAGAAGCGGTTTTAAAAATAAAAGGAGTACCTTGCGAACCTGAAGAAATCAAAGAAGATGTTGAAATTAATATTAAGGTTGATGCCTTTATTTCGGAAACTTACATTCCGGATAGTTTTCAAAGAATTAATATTTATAAAGATATGATGGCGACTAAAAATAATGAAGATTTACATGGTATAAAAGAAGAACTTTTAGATAGGTTTGGAAGAATTCCAGTAGAAATTGAAAATCTATTTTTAATTTTGGAAATAAAATTTTTAGCCAGAAAATATAATGTTAAGGTAGTATTTGAAGATAAGGAAAAAATATATATTAAATATAAAGATGGGAAGGCAGTTCTGCTTACAAAAGATATAAAGAAAAGTAATATTGAAATTATAAAAAACTATTTAAAGTAAATGTAGAGACTTCCTCAAGTTTAATGTAATATTTTTTATTATCTATAGTATATAATATGGTAACCTATATGTAAAGGAAAAAGTTTATACCTTTTAAAGGAGGTTACCAAATGGTTAATTTTGATAAAAGTAAAATTAAAGTAA
>JBDRBU010000038.1:0-2280 GCA_043822305.1 Candidatus Firestoneibacteriota bacterium | reverse complement strand
ATCTAAGGACAAGTTATATAATGAATCAGTTACACATGAAAGGAATATGTTGGTGGAAAAAAGAATAGAAGAATTGGATGATATATTGATTGAATCTTCTCTAAGTAGGATATGGCAATTTATAGAGTATGATAAGAGGTCATTTGCTGTTATATCAGCAAGTAGAAAAATTCATAGTAAAGAAAAGAATAAAGAATTATATGTTTTATTAAAAAGATATATAAGAGAGTTAGGTTATGGTTTTGTAGAATTAAAAGGTGGTTATAAAGAAGAAGAAGGATTTGTTAGTGAAAAATCTTTATTTATACCTAATATAGATAAAAAGGTAGCTATTAAAATTGGAAGTGAATACAATCAATATAGCATTTTATATAAAGATAAAAATCAATTTGTAGAAATAGGTACTAATAAAAATAGTAGTATTGGAAAAACACTTCAAAGTTTTGTTAAAGTGGGTAAAGAAAAAAATATTAATTTAGCTAAAGAAGCAATTAAAGAATTTTTTAGTTCATTAGTAAAAGGTTCGCATAGAGGTAAAAAATTCAAATTTAATTTACAAGAAAAAGAAGATATTGGTCTTTGGGGTAGAATGGCTGGAAGAAAACCAGAGTGGATTAGAATTGATTAATGAGTGTAAAAGGAGTAATAATTTGTATTTAGAAATAGCACCAAGAAGAAGTGGAAAAACATTAAGATTAATAAAAGCAGCTATTGAACATTATTATATAACAAAGGAAATTGTATCAATAATAACCTGTAATGATTCAACGAGAGACTTTATAAGAGACTATGTACCTAATAATATCAATGTATATACATATAGAAGAGGAGGTATATATGCTGGTAGGGGGATTAGGGATAAGTTTTTTTATGATGAGTTTGATTTATTTCCTAATAATAGAGTGGTATATAATGAGAATTTTTATTATTCATCTTCTGAGGAAAGAGGATATCATTTTCAGAATTTGAGGACATTAAATAATGGAAAATTTAGAAGCTATGATATTGAAGGTAAATATATTGATATATCTACTTATTATGTTCCACAAAATAATGAAAGAGAGGAAGATTTCCTAATAAGTTTATTTGAGAGGCCGCTATGAAGGGAGGAGACTTTGAACGGGGGGTTTCTAAATTTTTATCAAAATGGATTCAAGGTACAGAGAAACCTTATTTATTTTGGAGGATGCCTGGATCAGGGGGATTAGCAACCATAGATGAACTAAATGCCGATTTGTCAGGAGACATAAGGTCAATTTCTCCTAAGTCAGAATGGTTTTGTCAGATTTATAGCATAGAATGCAAGACTGGGTATCCTAAAACCTCATTTTGGCAACATTTTAAAAACATCAAAGGTTTCACCATTGAACAATTTTGGAGTCAATGTATCAATGATGCTAAGAGAGCAAATAAAAATCCAATGCTCATATACAGAAAGAAAGGTAATCAACCTATAGTCGGAATAGATTATTATTGGACTGGATTAGACTTACCAAGTATACGCTTATTATTTTCAAAGGGAAAAAACTTACCACCCTTAGTTTTTTATGATATGGAGGAATATTTTAAAGTGGTAACACCGTCATTAATAAAGGAAAAATTCAATGTCTAAGGTGAATGTTACTCCTGATCAATTCGGAAACCTGGTCGTCTCATTTTTACTTGATAAGATGCTTCATCCTGAAGAAGTAATACCTGGTAATAAAGATTTTAATGTTTTTGCTGAAAAAATGGCTGGCAAGGGTATGAAACCTTTAGCTTTGAATTATTATCTAAGGATGAATGCTGTTGAAAGAGTTTATTACAAAAGGATTAAGAAGGTTTTTGAATATGACCAGAACCAATCAGCTGTAATTTTTGTATGGCCATCAAAAGGAGATATAGAAAAGGCAGAGAAGAAGGACAATTTATTGAAACGAGCCATAAAAAAATTATTATTCAAGGAAGATATAAATAAAGAAGAAAGACAATTACTTATGGAGGAAATAACCGATGAACATACAAGAGAGGATTGAGAAATATTTAGTAAATGAAGAAATAGATTTTGAGAAATTTAAGAATAAAGAAGTTATAATAACCACCAAAAAGAATTCTAAATATAAAGGTACTCTATCTATTAAAGGTGGAGACAAAGAAAACTTTTTATTAAAAGATATGGTAGTATTGAATAAAGATGGTTCTTATAAGGGTGTATCAGGAACAGCCGAGTTAAATAAAAGGTTATTTAAAAGAAATGGTATTATAAAGATTGAGAAATATACAGAGAAATAATGAGTAACC
>JBDRBU010000037.1:0-13205 GCA_043822305.1 Candidatus Firestoneibacteriota bacterium | reverse complement strand
TTGAGCTGAATCTTTCAAGCTACAGGCTGGAAGAAGCAAAAAAACGCTCTTTAAAAAGCATCAAAAACAGCAGTAATATTGAACAGAAAAACAGGGAAAAATAATTGTCGTCAATAGGGAATTATAATTGTCGTTGATCAGATGTTGTGCTATGATGTAGTCGCAGGCTCTTTAGTCCTGTATTCGAGTATAACGAGTGGTACAGGGTTAGCCTGCGTGATTTATCAGGCACAATAAATTGGGCAACTACAATATGGAAACACAAAATGATTGCATTTATAGTAATAATCTCTATACTGGCATTATTAATTGGATATATATTTTACGGAAGATTTTTAAGTAACCAGTTTAAGTTAGATAATTCTTGTGTTACTCCTGCTTGTAAGATAAATGATGGAGTTGATTATGTCCCGGCAAAATCTGGACTCCTTCTTGGCCAGCATTTTTCTGCTATTGCCGCCGCCGGTCCTATTGTTGGACCAATCTTAGCCTTCTCAACATTTGTTTATGATACACTTGATGTATGTACAAGACTTGCAAGATATATATTCCAGGAAATATTCGGGCTAAAAGATAGAATTGGCAGTTAATATTTTAATAATAAAGAAGATTAATCAGCATTCTTAAATTTAAATATGCCTAAAGTATACTGGACAACATTAATATTAAGTATTTTATTGCTCTTTGTGGGAGTATATAACTACTTCACAAATAAAGATATTAAAGAAAGAAGAAGAAAAAGAAGAGAAAGAACTAATTATTTAAATAATATTAGTCAACAAGTAAAATTAGAAAAAATTCCCATAAATGAAGGAAAATTAGAAGGCACTATATGTACAGTAGAAGATTACAAAGAATATCTGAAAGAGATTGGATTAGCAAATAATACTGGCTTGAAAACACAATGGCTTATCAGTAATTATTATCTTAATTTATTAAAAACAGATTTAAAATATGCAGAAACTACTATCATGGAATATTATAAAGTTGTCGAGGGTTTTGAAAAAATGCAAAAGTCTTTAAACAGGATATTATTTTCAGATAATTATCTATTTGCAGATGAATCATTGTTTCAGATAGGAAATATTTATTTTTATGAATTATTGGATATGCAAAAAACTTTTGAAATCTATCAGGAATTTTTAAAAAAATATCCACTAAGTGAAAAAGAAGAAGATGCTAAACATAAAATTTATCTAATACAGAATAATTCTGATTTTAACTTTGTTCCTTTACAACAATATGCTGTTGCTGAAAAACATGAGAATGAAGGCATTTACGAAGAAGCGATTAAAGTTTTAAGCGAAAGTATAAACAACTATCCTGATTGTAAACTTAAAGACGATATATTGTTTAAAATCGGCAGTGTCTACCAATCCAAGATCAAAGATTATAATAAAGCAATACTCTCTTATCAAAGATTAATAGATGAACATAAAGAAAGCGACCTTTTAACAAAATGTTATGATTTCCAAGGTGTTTGTTACATGGCTTTAAGTCAATGGGAAGCAGCTGAAAATTGTTATGAGATTATATTGTCTATAAGTAAAGATGTTCATACAACCACTCGGGCATTATTTCAAACTATTTTATGTCATGAAAATTTAGGTGAATTAGAGGCGGCTTTAAATGTTATTCATCAACTAAAGGAATATCCAAAGAATGTTTGGACTGAATCAGCTAAAATGAAAGAAGACGAGATTTTAGAAAAAATAAGTAGTAAAAATATAAATTGGATAGATTTTAAATAAAAAAGGTGATAAATGATATTAAATATTATATTAGCTATATGTATTATAATATTTGCAGTTTTTGAAGTTATCTATATATTGAGAGAATATAAACAAAGTCATGAAAAAAAAGATTTAATTAAAATAATCTTACAGATAATTGTATTAAGCATTGCCTTAGGTTTGTTAATATTCAGTGCTATAATCTTTAATCAAAAAGAATAAAAAAAATGGGATGTGTCCCTAATTAATAAAATTATATAATAAAGTTCTGAAAGAACAATAAAAGGAATAGCCGATTTTCTTCTAAATTCAGATAGTTTCTTACCGCCAGGTTCACCAGCCAGGTATGCTATAATTACCGAAGTATCAAGAACACACTAAATAGAACTATTTAATTCTTTTATGCTCATATCTTCTATCGTGCCGTCTTTCCTTAATTAGATCTTTTACGCCAACTCCCTTAACTATATTAAATGAGTCACAAAAACTGTCCTTGGGCAAAGGAACAAGAATTATTTCCTTTCCTGTATCAATAATCTCAATTTTAGATTGAGAAAAAATCCCATATTTCTTACGAATTTCAGATGGAATTACCATTTGTCCTCGTACCGATATAGTAACAGACATCTTGTCATCTCCACATTTTGATATTTTTAACTGTAAATATTGTAAGTATTCAGTGAAAGCCCTCTATTTTTTAATTCCCCCTTAATAAAGGGGGTTAGGGGGTTGTTTCTAAACTTTATCATATATTTAGATGATAATATTCGTTTTTTAAGAACTTAATATTCTGTCTGCTTCTTCCTTGTAGGCATCCATAATATAAGGTATTCCTGAAATTTTTGCTGTTTCCTCAGTTAAAGCTATTAAATCGGCACGCTTCACGGTATCCAAACGAAAACTCCTGGCTCCGGCCATAAATTGTGATAAGCCTGTTTTTAATTTATCTATAAAAGTGTATAAAGCCATAGCCCCTAAAGGAATATTTTTCATCTTCTTACCATATTTTTCTTCAAGAGTTGAATAAGTAACAAAAATCTCTTCAGGTTTACTTCCATATTTTGAAACCATAGGTGATAGTTTTTCCCAATAGCCCCTCTGACCATTCTTAAGCACCTTTTCAATATTATCTCCAACAAAACCCGGAATCATAAGTGCTCTACCCATACATACTGCTTTAAAATATGGTGAACCCATGGCCAGCACTTTAAAGATATGGTCTTCAGTAGAAAATCCTCCGGCCATAGCTAAACCAGGAACCCAGACTCCACGAGTAGCGAGTTTTTGTGCACATTGATAGGCCATTGTCTGCAAATAAAAAGTTGGAATTCCCCATTCTTCCATCATTCTCCATGGACTCATTCCCGTCCCACCACCGGCTCCATCTATAGTCACTAAATCAACCCTGGCTTTAGATGACCATCTTATAGCCATGGCTAATTCTCGTAAACCATATGCACCTGTTTTAAGTGTTACGCGCTTTACTCCAACAGTTCGCCTTAAATATTCTACTGCTCGTAAAAATTCACCTTCATTAACAAAACCTAATCTTGAATGCCTCTCAAACTGTTTTAAGGCACCTTTTTTAAAAGCAGTTTGCACGGCTGGATTTGATGGATTAGGAGTTATAATATATCCTCTTTTTTGAAGTTCAAGTGCTCGGGTTAAATCAGAAACTTTAATTTCTCCACCAATACACTTTGCACCTTGTCCCCATTTTAACTCAATAGTTTGAACACCAAGTTCTCTAACTACATACTCTGCAACTCCAAGACGAGTATCTTCAACATTCATCTGTACAATAATATCTCCATAATCCTCCTGCCATTCTTTATAAATTTTTACTCTTCGCTCCATTTCCGGAGACCTTTTAACTTTCCCATTCTTATCTAATTCAAGACCCGGGTCAATACCACAAACATTTTCTCCGACAACCAACGATATACCTGAAATAGCTGCTCCAATAGCAAAACTATCCCAATGTTTTCTGGCAATATCAGTTGAACCCAATGCTCCAGTAAATATAGGCATTTTCATGCGAACCGGATGACTATGTCCATACACAGTTGAAGTATCTACTTCTGGAAAAATTGCCTTATCAGGATTCGCTTCATCAATTGCCTCAGCACCAAGTGCATAACCCATTATATTAAGATGTGAGTAATCTACGGGATATTCTTTATCTGCTCCTGCTGTAATTTTGCCAAACGGCTCAGGATATATAACTTCTCTCCCTCTAAATGATGCTTTAAATATCTCACAGTTACCAGCACAATCTTCTCGACAAACAGTACATATTCCCGAAGTTGGTGCTACATTCTGCGAACGATTCTTTGTACCAGTTGATTCATTAGCATTAGGTTGTTGATAATTCATAATTATTACCTCCCCTAAATTTTCTAAGGATAAATTCCTCTTACTCTTGTAGCCTCAGCCACTCTAGAAACTGCCAAAGCATATGCACATAATCTCATGTTTATCTTTTTATTCTTATCACAATAAATACTGTATACTTCCTTGTAACTCCTTTGCATTATATCTCGTAATTTAAGATTTACATCTCTTTCACTCCAAAATAAAGATTGAAGTGCCTGAACCCACTCAAAATAGGAAACTGTTACACCGCCTGCATTTGCAAGAATATCAGGCAGAACAAAACACCCTTTCTTGTGAAGAATATCATCTGCCTCAGGAGTAGTAGGTCCATTCGCAGCTTCGGCTATGATTTTGGCTTTTATTCTGGAAGCATTTTCTTCTGTAATTTGATTTTCAAGTGCAGCCGGAACAAGTACTGTACAATTAAGTTCTAATAACTCCTTATTGCTTATTTTTTCTCCATCACGATAATCTACAACGCTCCCGTTCTTCTTTTTTATCTCTATAAGTTTTTGAGTATCAAGTCCTTTAGTATTTAAAATACCCCCTTTTGAATCGCTTACAGCAATAATTTTAAATCCTTCTTTCTGTAATAATTTAGCAACTACTGAACCAGCGTTTCCAAATCCTTGAATTACCACTGTAGAATCCTCTGGAAATAAATTCAAACATTTACATGCATCTAAGATAACAAAAAAACATCCTCGCCCTGTAGCTTCTTCTCTTCCCAAAGAGCCACCAATACTTATAGGCTTCCCTGTTACTACACCAGGCACAACATAACCTTTATTCATACTATATGTATCCATAATCCACGCCATTATCTGAGAATTGGTATATACATCAGGAGCAGGAATATCTTTTTCCGGCCCAATAACCATTAAAATCTCTGAAGTATATCGTCTTGTTAATTTTTCTAATTCACTATTAGACATCTCCTTGGGATTGCAAGTTATACCACCTTTCGCTCCCCCATATGGAATGTTTACAACTGCTGTCTTCCATGTCATCCACATAGACAATGCTTTTACTTCATCAAGTGTAACATCAGGATGATATCTTATTCCTCCTTTTGCAGGTCCTCGCGTATCATTATGCATAACACGATATCCTGTAAATACTTCTACTTTTCCATTATCCATATATACAGGAATTGAAACTATAAGTTGTCGTTTACAATATTTTAACTTCTTATATATTCCTTCGTCCAGATTAATTACTCTGGCAACATTATCTAATTGTTGGACTGCCATCTCGTAAGGAGTCCTTTTATCCTTGCTAACCATAATACACCTCCTAATTTTATTTTTATTTTATAGCTAATTCGCCTCGTTCTTTTGTTCTTATTCTTACTACATCTTCTACAGGCAGAACAAATATTTTACCGTCTCCCACTTTACCCGTTTGGGCTAATTGTTGCACTATACTTATTATTTTTTCTACTTCCTCTTCTTCTACAATAATTTCTATCCTTACTTTTGGTAAAAGCTCTGCTTTGGTAACTTTCTTCTTATCCCCAGTATAACCTCTTTGCAAACCAAATCCTTTCACCTCGCTAACGGTGACACCCCCAACATTTGCCTCAGACAGACACTGTATTATCTCATCCATTTTAGTTTGCTTCACAATACAATCTATTTTCTTTAACATATTTCCTCCTCTAAAATAGGAACACATCCTATTTTTTTACTTTCCCGACCAAATTTGAATTATAAATATTATACAACAATAAATAATTTTTTACAATACAAAAAAATCTTTTGTATTATTCCTCTTGACTAAAAATAAATTTTGATTATAATGTATAGTAGGAGATGATAAATGAACGAACAAGTAAAAGAGGTTCAAAGTATTCCCCTTAGAAAGTTTTTATTTATTTCATTTGATGCACTTTTAACAGATCTTGCCTGGAAAATTACTAAAGAAGGATGTCTGGTTAAATTTTATACACAGAATAAATCAGAACGAAGTGTGGGAGACGGATTTATTGAAAAAGCAGATGAATGGGAAAAGTTTAAAGACTGGGCAGATATTATTGTTTTTGATGATTGTGGTTTTGGAAATCTGCCAGACAAACTCCGCAAGGAAGGAAAACTTGTTATAGGTGGAAATACTTATACGGACAAATTAGAATTAGACAGGGAATTCGGACAACAAGAAATGAAAGATTCCGGTTTAAATGTTCCTCCTTTCTGGGATTTCGAATCATTTGACCCGGCCATTGATTTTGTTAAAAAAAATCCAGGCAGATATGTAATAAAACCTAACGGTAAAGCACAAAACGACAAGGTACTTTCTTTTATTGGGCAAGAAGAAGATGGGCTTGATTTATTAACTATACTTGAACGTTATAAACGTTTTTGGTCCAGCAAAATTAGAAGTTTTCAGATTCAAAAATATGTAAGCGGAGTAGAAGTTGCTGTTGGAACATTTTTTAATGGAAAGGATTTTATCTTACCGGCTTGCATTAATTTTGAACATAAAAAAATGTTTAATGATGAAATTGGTCCAACAACAGGCGAAATGGGAACATCTATGTTCTGGACTTCTTCAAACCGACTTATAAGTGAAACAATTCTTAAAATGAAAGATAAACTTGCAAAAAGCAACTTCATTGGTTACTTTGATGTTAACTGCATAGTTAATTCTAGAGGGGCTTATCCCTTAGAAATAACTTCTCGTTTCGGCTATCCAACCATAAACATACAAATGGAAGGTGTTCAAAGCAAATGGAGTGATTTTTTTATTGATCTGGCCAAAGGAGAAAATTTCAATTTAAAAGTTAAAAAAGGATTCCAGATTGGAGTAGTTATTGCTGTCCCGCCTTTTCCATTTATTGACCCACAAGCATTTCAAAAATATTCTGAAGATGCTGTTGTGATTTTTAAAAAGCCATTATCCGACAATATCCATCCTTGTGATATAAAATTAGTGGATAATGATTGGGTACTTACCGGGAATTCTGGCTATTCATTAATAGTTACTGGTTCCGGCAATACCATGGAAGAAGCAAAAAAGGAAACTTATAATATTATTAAACATATCATTATACCAAATATGTTTTACCGCACTGATATAGGTAACAGATGGCGTGAAGAAGGAGATTTACTTCAAACTTGGGGATGGTTGTAGGAAACTATCTAATTTCTCTCTTGCTTCTTTAAAATTTGGACTTAATTCTAATGCTTTTTTATACTCCAAAATTGCTTCTTCGTTCATATGCTGAAGTTGATATATAAGTCCTAAATTATACTTTGAATCAGGAAAATAAGGATTTGCTCTTATCTCTTCTTTAAACTCTTCTACTGCATAGTCATACATTTTTTTATAATAAAAAACTTCACCCAAATAATAATGTATTCTAAAATCTCCGGCAACATGAATAACACGGCTAAAGATTAAAGCATCATGACAGTGATTTAACGCTTTGTCCCAATTTTTTTTTTGAATTTCTATGATGCCCTTTCCTAATGTATAATTTGCCATAAGTTGAAAATAAAATAAAAACAACGATAGAAATAAAACGATTAAAGAAATAGTTAGTACTAAAACTTTCATAACATTCCTTTTTGAAAAAAATTCAGCGACTGAAAAACAAGAACACAAAATACCTGCATATAAAAAAAATAAACTACTAATAGGCGTAATTTTTAATGGAAAATTGAAAAAGGCATGAATAGAAAAAGATATTACCGCACTTATTATCCCGATATAAACAATTTTTGAATCATTTTTAATTCGAAAAAGAAGTTTTATGCCTCCCATCAAACTTAATCCAATGAATATTATAAAGATTAACATACCTCCTCCGCCTAATTCTGCTCCAATTTGCAAATAATCATTATGAGCATCCTTTGACACTATATAAGAACAAGATTCATAAGTTGGCCCATGCAAAATCTTGCTCTCATAAAAAGGAAAATGCAATTTAAAAGTTCCTGCTCCAAATCCCAAAAATGGTCTTTCTTTTATCATTTCTAAACAACTTCGCCACATTATCCATCTACCTTGCTCGGCTAAATTATTAAATTTGCCCAGATTTTGCAGTTTATTAATTGCTTCTTCCGGATAAAATAATACAGTAAACGAGCATATTAAGAGAACGACTACACTGGTTATCAGAATTACCTGTTTTAAGTGTTTTCTGTAATAAAATAAATAATAAAATACAAAAAATAACATTCCAATAAAAATAGCAATCCATGCATTTAATGTTTGCGTGCAAAGAAGAACAAAAATTAAAATAAGTAATGTCCAATAATAAACAATTTTTAAACCTGTATTTTTAGAAATTAAAAACATAGACAAGCAAACAGGGATTATCATTATTAAATATCCACCCAAAAAATTTGCATTCCCCAAGGTTGAGTATATTCTTTCGTTAGAAACCGAAGTTCTCATAAAAAAATTTAAACCAAAATACTGAAATATGCCTATAATCCCTACAATCAACGATGAAAATATAATAACATTCATAAACCAAAATAAGTATTTTCTATCAGAATACATAATATCAACCACTGAGAAAAATAAAAACATATATAAAAGAAACTCTAAAGAATATTTTAATGAAACGAAATAGTCGGTAGAATATAATGAAGAAAGAAGCGACAGAAGTAAAAACAACAAAAGGAATATGGAAGGAATTTTACTAACAAAAACTTTTTTAGACAAAAACTTAAAAACAAAAATTATAAAAACCAATCCTAAAGTTGTAAATATTAAAAAATTTTTAGGGGCACTAAAAGCATCCTTAGCCTCCCGTAAAAAAATCAAAGGGCCAAAAAAAAGAATAAAAGATATTAATATTATTATCATGATTTTTGTAATGTAGTCAGGGGTCTTTAGACCCCGACATTAAACAGCATCTAAAGATGCTTAACTACATCTGGTATATCAAATATAGCGTTTATTTTCAATAAAAACTTGCAATTTGTATAATTAAATGATAAAATCATAACATGAATAAGGTTAGCCGGTTTTTATACCCTGGAGTTCGCTTAAAAAGATGGATTTTTTTATTTATATTAAGTTTTATTGTTTTTTCAATTGGATTAAGCGGAATAATGGGGAAAGTTCTGGGTGGAGTTAAAATAAATTTTCTAAATCTTGATAAATATTTTATTCCTCTAAGGGATTTTATTATCGATTCCACAAGACGGGTAACCATTGATATTATTGTAATAATAATTGGTATAATTGGTGTTTATTATACTGTTAGCATCTTTTTAAAAACTTTACATACTTTATACCCTTTAAAAATAGATATTGTAAAAGCATCATATGATGAAATTCGATTACGTAAAGGGACTAAAATCGTAACTATTGGTGGAGGAACCGGGCTTTCGTCATTACTAAAAGGATTAAAATTATATACAAGTAATATATCGGCTATCGTAACCGTAGCCGATGATGGAGGAAGTTCCGGAAGATTAAGGAAAGATTTAAAGATGCTTCCTCCTGGTGATATCAGAAACTGTATGACCGCCTTAGCAGATTCTTCTACATTAATGAGTAAGATTTTCCAACACAGATTTAAAACAAATAATGATTTGAACGGACATAGTTTTGGTAATCTTTTTATTGCGGCCATAAGCAAGATAAGCGGGAGTTTTGAAAAAGCAATAGAGGAATCAAGTAAAATTTTATCAATAAGAGGAAAAGTTTATCCGGTAACTTTAGAAAAAATAATATTAAAGGCTAAATTAAAAAATAAAAAAACAATCAAAGGGCAAAGTAATATATCAAATAGTAAATATCCGATAGAAAGGGTTTTTATAAATCCAGTGTCTCCTCTTCCGTCAAATAAAGCAATAATCTCTATAAAAAAAGCAAAGGTAATAGTACTTGGACCGGGTAGTTTATATACAAGTATTATTCCGAACTTGCTTGTGAAAGATATAACAAAAGAAATTTTACATTCTAAGGCTAAAAAAATTTATGTTTGTAATATAATGACTCAGCCAGGCGAAACAAGTAATTACAAACTTAGCGACCATATAAAAGCAATTATTGACCATACTGGTTACAATATAATACAGTATGTAATAGTTAATATCGAAAAAATTCCTGCCATCTTATTAAATAGATACAAAAAAGAGAATTCTTATCCTGTTAAAATAGATGAAAAAAACCTCAAAAAATATGATATAATATTAATTAAAGAAAAATTTCTTTCTATTGAAAATAATCTTATTAGACATAATTCAGAAAAACTTGCAAAAGTGATACTTAAAATAAGCATTTAAAAGGGTGAAAATATGAGTATAGAAAAAGTAACTTTAATGATTGGTGTTTCAGGTATTAGGGGTATTGTTGGTGAAACTTTAACACCGGAGCTTGTAACCAGATTAGGGGTTGCTTTTGGAACATATATGAATTCTGGCAAGATTGTCGTCGGTAGAGATACAAGAGTTTCCGGTGTAATGATTAAACATTCTGTTTTAGCTGGACTTATCTCAACAGGGTGTGAAGTTGTAGACCTTGATATTTGTACATCTCCATCTTGTTCAATAATGGTCAGAAGTTTAAAAGCCGATGGCGGAATAATAATAACAGGAAGTCACAATCCTGTTGAATGGAATGCTTTAAAATTCTTAAAAGGAAATGGGATATTTCTAAATGACGAGGAAGGAAAACAACTTTTAAATATATATTATCAAGGAGCATTTAAAAAAGCAAGGTGGGATAACTTACATTCAGTTTCTAAAAACGATGAAGCAGTTGAAAAACATATAAAAAAAATCTTAGAAAATATTGATGTCAGACTTATAAGGAAGAAAAAATTTAAAGTAGCCATAGATAGCTGTAATGGTGCTGGGGCAATAATAACTCCAATACTACTTGAAAAACTTGGATGTGAAGTTATAAAAATCCATTGTGAACCAAATGGTTTATTTCCACATAACCCTGAGCCAATATTCATAAACTTGCAAGAATTATGTAAAACAGTAAAAAAAGTTAAAGCAAATATAGGATTTGCTCAGGATGCAGATGCAGATAGAATTGCAATCATAGATGAAGATGGTCATTATCTGGGTGAAGAATACTCAATATGTTTAGTCTCAAATTTTATACTAAAAAATTATCCTGAGAGTACCGTCGTTGTAAATATTGTCACGACACAAGCCATCGAAGATATTACTAAAAGATACAACTCTAAACTAATTAGAACAAAAGTTGGAGAAGTTTATGTTGCCGAAGAAATGTTACGCGAAAAAGCAATAATCGGGGGAGAAGGTAATGGGGGAATAATATATCCAAAAATTCACTATGTTAGAGATAGTCTGGTAGGTATTGCTTTAATACTACAATATATGGCAGAAACAAACAAAAGCATAAAAGAACTTTCCTTGGAAATTCCAAGATATTATATGACAAAGGAAAAATTAACCTGTTTATCAAAAGATTCTTACAAAATACTCAACATTTTAAAAGAGAAATACAAAAATGAAATATTAGATTTAACAGATGGTTTAACAATTACAAAAAATGGTTTAAAAATTAATATAAGACAATCAAACACTGAACCTATTTTACGTATATTTGTAGAATCTAATTCACACAACAAATCATTAAAAATTGCAAATGAGATTAAGAAGGAAATTAGTGGATTTTTGAGAAAGATTAATTGCTGATTATTTTAAACTATTTATCTTTTGCTATTTTTAAAAGGAGTGGAAACCATTTTGTACCAAAATTCTTTGATGCGTTTGTTATTTCATAAGATACTCTTGGTCCAAGAAAATCGTCTTTGTTGTTTTCATAAGCGGCAGAATAAATAAATTTACATCTTACTTTCAAGGTCTTATCCTTAAAATCAGCTTTTTTTGAGCATTTTGGCACCTTAGGATTTATTATTGTCACTCTGTCAATGTTTCCATCATTTAAACTTGAAGCCTCTTCAAGACAAAGATATCCGGATTCAAGCATCCCAATAATTTTAATCTTCTTATTTCTTTTCTTTCCTGATTGTAATGCCGTTTCTATTACTTTTTTAATTCTTGGTCTGTCTGTTTCGCACTCACCGTACACAGGGGTTGCAAATACCGTCAATCCCTGTTCTGACAGGTAATAAACATCATCCATCGCCTCAGTTGAGTCAAAATCAGGATCATGGATAAATACAATTATATCTCCACTTTCCTTATTAAACTCACAAACATTTATCTTCCAAAAATCACCGTCTATCATTGTCATGATTTCATCTTGTGGCAAAGTTTCCATCAATTTCTGAAAACTTTTTGATGGGAAAAATATATGTTTATTTTCTGTTTCCTTTCTACTTTCCGGCCATTTCTCAACTTCCGGCAGTACACCATTGTTATTATCCCTAAGGTCAATAATCCCCTTTATAAATTCGAAAATAAGTTCTTCCGCCTTTTTCCCTGGGATATGTCTATATTGCTTATCGGTTTTTTTCGACCAGTCAGGTGGTGTCAAAGCCCTTATAACCTGCATCCCTATCGCAGAGCTTTGACCTGAAAATTCATCATTTGCTTCTGTTACTTTATCTCCCCAAGTATTTATCATAAGCCAGGTAACATTCGACCTTTCTTTTGGTCTATCATATTTTTCACCACCAATTGATGCTACTGCATCCACTTTATCAGAATTGTAAATTCCCATCTGCTGGCCCATTGATCCACCACCGGATTCTCCGACAATTAAAAGTTTTCTTTTTTCAAGTCCATAATCTTCAATTAATTTTTCCTGAACTTTAAAAATAAAATCATGCCATCCGGATTCTTTATAATAGTACCATTTCTGCCTGTTTCTGGTATCCTCAGACTTGTACTTATACTCAAAAGTAAAAACCGTACACCCAAGTTTTCCAACAAAATAATTGTTAAAACCGCGTTTAAAAAATTCCGTTTCCCCGACATAAGGTGCACAAAATACAATGTTATTCGCACTTTTGGCAGCTTTTTGTCCATCCATCGGGACAGCATAAAATATGGGTCATTCGTAAATAATGTGGGAGAAATAGGAGAAAGCATTAAGCTATAAGGGGAAATAAAAAAGCACCGATTACCGAAGAAAACTGATATAGTTAGGTTTATGACAACCAACTTAATCAGGAGGTAACCGATGCAA
>JBDRBU010000036.1:0-24732 GCA_043822305.1 Candidatus Firestoneibacteriota bacterium | reverse complement strand
GGGGTTGTTTAATTACAAGTTTCAGTTTGCTAAATAATATTTTATGGTTAAGTCCTCTTACACGAAATTTCAATTTTGGATTATAATAAACATTCATAACAACAACCCCCTTGATCCCCCTTAACAAAGGGGGAATACAATCCTCACGGCTTTCACTGACTATTTGCCTTTTATTCTTGCGAGAATATTATATGCTGCTATTATTTCTTTCTTATAGAGCGATAGATTCATTCTTCTAATATCTTGATTCTTCATCTTCTTCAGCAGTTTCCTAATCTTTAAATGAACATTTTTGTATTTATTCACATTAAATCTATTTACTGCATATCTAAAAGCAGCAAAATTCCATGTAGAAAGTATTAAAAAGACTGCCTCAATTTCAAATCCCCTCTTGACCAATTTTAAAAAACATTGGATAGAAGGATCCTCTTTTTTCTGTTTCATCAAATTTATTTATAGTGTTTGTAAATGATTTTTGTGTTATCATTTTTTAACCATTTATATTGTCCCACATTGTTGGTATATTTTCAATATAAAATATTCATAGCATTTACATAATGTACTGGGAATGGGAAGAGACATTACTACATTGAAAAACCTTGACTAATAAAAAATACAAGAGTATAATTTATACTACCAAGAATTAAAATGGTAGTCGCAGGCTTGACTTTCATTAATGTAAAATAAACAATTAGGAATGCACCGCGAAGCGGGTGCGAGCCTGCGTATCGTATTGTGCCATCCTGAACGAAGCGAGGGTTATATGTTATATATATTCATTATAAGTATTATTCTATATTTAATACTTAGAGGAATTTTCATATACTTAGGATATCATGGCCGGAAAACTCCTGAAAATGAAAAATTGGTATTAAAATATTTTTCTCCTGATGATATAAAAAAGGGGATAGACTATCATCGAAGGGGATTTTCTATTAGTATAATATGGAAGATAATTGACTTTGTCTTTCCGCTCGCATTCTTTATAAGTGGTCTATCAATATTCTTTTCTTCATCCTTCCAGGAGATCACGGCAAATAGATTTTCAATACAGGTAATTTTATACATAATAACATATTCGATGATTCAACTAATAATAAATCTTCCTCTTGCATATTATTTTGCATACATCCTTGAGCATAAATTTGGTTTTTCAAATATGACACTTAAATCCTGGATTTTTTATACTTTTAAAAAATATATAATTGGTCTTGTCATAAGCATCGTTATCGGTTCTGCGGTATATTACATTTTTAGAAGAACAAACTTTCATTGGGTCTGGATTATCCCTTGCTTTATTTTGATATTTGAATTATTTATTACTTTAATCTATCCATATGCAATTCTTCCTATGTTTTATAAGAAATCAAATTTTGGGGATAATGAATATACTAAACCAATCATAGAAATAGCACAAAAATGTGGGATAAAATTAAAAAAACTATATCAAATTAATGAAAGTAAATATTCAAAACACACAAACGCATTCTTCACCGGCTTTGGTCCAGAAAAATCAATATATATATTTGACACATTAGTAAAAAATAATACACCAGCACAGGTAGCATCTGTTGTGGCTCACGAAGCAGGGCATTGGAAACATCATCATGTATTAAAAGGCATCATGACTGGCTTTCTGGGTTCTTTATTAATTACAATCTTGCTTTATTATACATATCCAACTGTTATAAACACAAACAAAACACCACTAAGCGACATAGCCGGATTGCCAATTTTATTATTTATCATTAATATATATTCTTTCTTCTTAAATCCGATACAGAACTTTATAAGTAGAAAATTTGAAATCACAGCTGATACTTACGAACTTAAATCCACCAGAGAGAAGGATACTTTTATTAGTAGCATGGTTCAACTTGCAAAAGATAATCATGCATTTTTATATCCGCATCCATTTTCAAACTTTTGGAATGCTACTCATCCATCTATATTAGAAAGAATAAAAATGGCTGAGGAATTTAAGGAGTAATAATGTTGAAAGTTATTAAAGTTAAATTAAAAAACAAAGAAGATAGAAGTTATAATGTAATCATTGGCGAAAATATATTAAATAAATTAGGGAAAACTCTTAAATCACTTAAACTTGGAGATAGTATCTTTATCATAACCGATAATATTGTTGGAAAATTATATGGTCGTAAAGTAATAAAAAGTATTAAGAACTTTGGATTTAAAGATATTGGGAAAATAGAAATTAAAACAGGGGAAGAAAGTAAATCATTTAATACTTATATAAAAATATTAAATAAGATTTATGATTTTGACAAAAATCAGCAAAAGAAAGTTGTTATTGTTACCTTAGGTGGTGGTGTCATAGGAGATTTAGGCGGATTTGTAGCCGGAACATATAAAAGGGGAGTAAACTATATTCAGGTACCTACGACATTACTCGGGCAGGTAGATTGTGGAATTGGAGGAAAAACTGCTTTTAATTTTAGAGAAGCGAAAAATCTAATTGGTGCTTTCTGGCAGCCAAAGTTAGTTTATATGGATATAAATGTTTTGAAAACTTTAGGTTTAAGAGAGATAAGATGTGGATTAGCCGAGGTTATAAAATATGGAGTAATAAAAGATTTTGAATTATTTAAATATTTAGAAAAAAATATTGAAAAAATATTAAATTACGATATTGCTTGTTTAAAACATATCATCTTAACCTGCGTTAAAATAAAAGCGAAAATAACATCATTGGACGAAAGAGATGAAAAAGGCATCAGAATAATCTTAAATTTCGGGCATACAATCGGACACGCAATTGAATCAGCAACTAATTACAAGGTCTATAAACATGGCGAAGCAATTGCTCTGGGTATGATTGCTGCTGGTGGAATTGCTAAAAAACTCAGATTATTCTCTGATAGCGAATTAAAAAGACTTAAAAATTTAATTAAAAGAACGGGCTTACCAGTTAAAATCAAAGATTGTTCATTAAAAGATATAATGATCTCAATGAAACGAGATAAAAAATTTATAAGTGGAGTAAATAGATTTATCTTGCCTGCTAAAATTGGACAGGTTAAAGTTAAAGAAAAAATAGGGACAGATACCATTTTATCCTCACTTATCTCTCTTTTTCCTTAAATATTTACTGAAAGCCGTTATTATTTTTCTATTTGGAGTGCCTTGACGGTGTCAATGCTTAAATTTTTCTCTTCTTTTTATTAAAATTTTTGCAACCAAAGAGCCAATCTTTTTTGCTTCTTCAAGACTTTTCGGATTCTTTTCAACTCCTCCCTTGGCATCAACACTAAAAACTTTATTTTTTTCACCTCTTACTAAATACATCCTTGCTATGAAACCAAACTTTCTTAATATCTTCAAAACTAAAATGTTACTATCTTCATAAGAAGTTGCAATTGCTCCAAATGGTTTCCCTGTGAGAGGCCAGACATAATTTTTGTCTGCCTTCTTTGCAAAATAAACTATTGCCATTAATCTTTCCATCAAAGATACTAATTTTGCTGGGACTGGATAGTAAAGTGGAGAAGCTAAAATTATTCCATCTGCTACAATCATCTTTTGAAAAACCTCTTCAAAATTATCCTCAAGTATACATTTATAAGGTTTCTTACCACAACCCCAATTTTCAAATTTATGCAAACCAGAGTAATGCGACTCACACGGTTTTATCTTAAAATCTACTAATTGCAATAACTCTGTTTTTATTAAATTTTCATCTTCTCCTCTTGATCCTTCAAGAGCAGATTTAATCAGAAGATAAGAATTACCATCCTTCCTTTGTGAGCCATTTATACCTAATATTTTCACCTTTTTCTCTCCGTTTTTTCAAGAGCATCTTTTATCTCGGACTTAAACTTTCAATAAACTACTTTTTTATTTTCTTAGCTAAAGTATAACCAAAATTTTTACATTTTTCTATATCTTTTTGATTGGGTCTATCTGTCATATCCCCATGATACCATTTAATAGTATTAGGATTATTACCGTATTTTCCTGGAATTGATAATCTATCTATTACTTTAAATCCAAGATGTTCAATTTCAATTTCTAACATTTTTAATGCTGCTTCAGATTCCTTTGGTCCAAGATGAATTCCTGCATATGTACAGAATACAATTGCTTTTTTAGATCCATCAGGAATAATTTTTTCCTGCGGTCTGGGGATATTTCTAATTGAAAGTATTATGGATTCCGTGGGTAATCTCCAGATAACAGGTGAACCAATACAGACAAAATCATACGCTTTAAGGTTGATGTTTTCAATAGAGTTTAATTTTTTAATTTCTGGATTTAAACCTCCCTCTCTAAATCCTTCATAAATCCCATATGCTACTTTTTCTGTATTTCCGGTAAATGATGAATATAAAATCAATATCTTCTTTTTATTTTTAATCATTTAAAACTTACCGTTTTCATTTTTCCAGGTATCTTTTACAGGTATCTCTTCAATAGTATCCCAGTGTTCTACGATTTTGCCTTTTTCTATTCGGAACAAATCGTAAAAAGCCACATGTTTCTTCATAAAAGTACCTTCCGACTGAGTTAAAACGAAGTTACCTTCACCCAGAACTCTATAATTTTTAGAATAAGTCATAGGCATTCCTGCTTTCGCTAGTTCTGTCAGGGCATTACTTAGTCCGTCCAAACCATCAGCTACACCAGGATTGTGTTGATAATATTTTTCTGTAGAAATGTAATCTGTGATCTTTTTCGGATTCTTGCCAAACAATACATCATTTACAAAGTCCTTCACTATCTTTTTATTTTCTTCTGTCTTGTCTAAATCTGCAACTTGGGTTGGACCGTCAATCTGGCTTCTACCTGATACCGTTTTAGTCACTATTTCTTGAAGGTTGTCCCAATGTTCTACTATCTTTCCATCTTTAAACCGAAAGATGTCAAAGCCAACCTTAGGCCCAAAGAAATCGTATTCTGTATGGGTAAAAACAAAATCTCCATCTTCAAATACGCGAACGGTGTTGACTTTGAATTCCACATTAGGAATTTCAAACAACCTTAAAAAGCCTTCTCTACCATCCCTAGCACCCAAGTTGTGCTGGATGTATGTCTCTCCGCTAATGTACTCCATTGCAATAGACTTGTCTTTAGTTTGCAAACTTTTCAATACGGCTACTGCTTTTTCTTTGTTTGATATTTTTGAATTACAACTTAATAATATACCGCTAATTAGTATTGCTACTAATAAACTTGAAAAATTATTTCTTTTAAACATTAAGCACCTCCTATTAAAAAATTTTTGCAATTCTGTTTATTTATATTACCTCCTCTTACTATATTAGATACAAAACAGGAGGGAAAAGATACATCTTATTTGAAAATTTCTTTCTTACTGAGTTTTTCTTGAATTTGGGAGATTATATCAATCGTTATCTCTTTTGCCGATAAAGAGCGATAAAACAAGATTATTTTTTGGAGTTCACTTAGATTATCGTCAATTATCTCAGCACTTATAATTTTTTGCCTTTCATATTGCCAGCCTTCTGGTAAACACTTTAGTTGCTCTCTAACATAATCCATCCACATACTGCACTTACAAGGATTATCCTTCTTTATCAATTCGCACTTTTTCTTAAAGTAGTCTATAAGCCTTTTTCTTGCACGATGTAATCTAATTTTTGCTGTTCCTTCGGTAATATTAAGAATTTCAGCGATTTGCTTATTGGATATCCTTTGTATTTCAGCGAGGACAAAAACGAGACGCTCTGACTTAGGAATGTGAGTAATGAGTCCAGAGAAACACATTTCCTGGACTTCTTTGAACATATATTTTTCTTCAGGATTTACTGGCGAGATTATTTTATTTTCCCAATTTTCCAAAGGTTCTGGTATTACTATTGGCTTACCTCTATAGAAGGTTTTAAAAGTATTTATAGCAATTCGGTAGAGCCAAGTAAAAAAATTAGCATCTTCACGAAAATTATTAAATCCTTTATACGCATTAAGAAAAGTTTCCTGAGTTAGATCTTCTGCTTCTTCTTTATTTCTACCTGTCAATCTAAGGTGTAAATTATAGATTTTATCTTGATATTTCTTAACTAATTCCTCAAAACTTTCCTTATTGCCCTCTTTAGATTGTTTAACCAAAACTTTATCTGCCATTTTAGGACCAATATTTCGAAGCACCTGTAAGCGTTTGATGGTTTCTGATTTTTTCATATTATTTAATCCCTTTTTATAAATTCAGATTACAACAATCGATATTTCTTTACTTCTACAAGTTTTTTGATATGGCTAAGCATCTTTTGTTGCATCAGATGATCAAAAGGTTTAATCAAAGTCCAATAAACCTTTCCAAACCAGTTTTTATATTTTAACTTAGTAATATTAAATAGTCGAGTGTGCCGCTCGTCAATGGGTTCAAGATAAAAACTCGTTTCTCCTTCAAGAATGCCCATAACAAATTTTAGAACAACAGACCTATTTCTTTCAACTGAGACTACTTCAAAAAAATCTACTTTATCTCCTACCTTCAATGTTTTGTCATCACTACGAAGTCGAGGATATCCTCCACTAAATATTCCTCGCAATGTTAAAAGCTGATCATAGGAATACCACCCATTCTTGCCACCAATTCGTTCAATAAAAGGCTGTGATCTTAACCATCAAGGCAATCCTTTTACAGTATCTCCTATCTTTATCTTTTTTTTCTTAAACCATCCTTGATTTACTTCAAGAGCATATTTTATCTTTGTCTTTGAAGTCCTTTTAGATAAATCATATGGTTTTAAATCTAATATCTCAGTTATAACACCTTTCTCATCTATAAATGCAAGAGACAGGGATATTTTCGTATCTTTCATCCAAAAAGATACATATTGGGAAGTTGAAAATACAAACAACATTCCTTCATCCCATTTCAATTCACTTTTAAACATAAGTCCAATAGCTCTTTTGGCTATTGTATCTGCAATCTCTACAGTTAACTTATGTTCATTTATCGATATATTTATTTTTTCTTTCTCCTGTGAAGATACTATTCTAACAATAGGAGGAAATAGTAATATTAAAATAGAAAACAATATTAGAAATATTTTATCTAAAACAAATCTTAAAATTTTCACCTATCATATCCTCCTTTTGGCATTACATTAAAAACTGTTATCTCCGGTCTTGCAAAAAATCTAACTTTTGGAACAGGTCCCCCTTCAAGTCCAATCCCTCTGTTTACATATAATTAAGAAAATACTTTCATTAAAATATAAATCAGTATCTAAATTTTGTATACCAGTGGTTTGTTTAATTGCTCTTTGATTAAGCCCATTGATATAGAGTGCAGTAAATAAATATTCAACGTAACGAGAGAATACCTCGTTATTTTTTAACACTATTCTTCCAATGAAATTTGAGCATACTGCTTTTTTATCAATATTTACGCTAATTGATCTACCACCTGATTTTTCAATTAGGATATCACATTGTGATAACAATCTGTTTCTTTGCTGAGACTCCGAAATATTCCTATAAGTAAAATTATCTTTATTAATTCCCAAGTTTGCCATATTAAAATCGGCAACACGTACGCAAATAATATCATCTTGAGCGTTTATTGGTTCATCGCCCCAAACACCATTAATACAATATTCTATAAATGACTTAACTCTACGATTTACCCAATCTATCGGCACTTGATTAATCCAATCAATCCCAGAATCTTTATATGCAGGATATGGTTTCATTTCTTATGTTCCTTGTCAGGTGCATTTAAAAGAAACAACTCATGCAATTTTTTCTGAAGCACTTTCTTTGGAATAAGTTTTGTCTTGTATTCAGCAACAAGTGCCGGAGATAAATTACGGCTGAGCGCATACTCAACAACCTCATCATCTTTTGATTTACACAGAATTATACCAACACTCGGGTTTTCATCTGCTTTCTTTATATCGCGGTCAAGTGCTTCAAGATAAAAATTAAGTTTGCCAAGATATTCAGGTTTAAAATCATCTATTTTAAGTTCCAACATTACCAGACATCTTAATCCACGATGGAAGAAAAGCAAATCAATGAAATAATCATTCTTGCCCACCTGAATACGGTACTCCTGACCGATAAAGGCAAAGTCCTTACCGAATTCAAGAATAAAGTCTTTAAGGTTTGAAACAATGCCATGCCGAAGGTCTTTTTCACTGTAAGTTTTTGGGAGGTTTAAAAAGTCGAGAATATAAGTATCCTTAAATGTGTTTGTTATGTCTTTATGAGTTTCTGCCACAGATTGTGGCAGTTTTTTCTTTGAAAGCATTACCCTCTCATAATAGCCACTGTCTATCTGACGCTCAAGTTCCCGCGAACTATATTTTTCCTTGATTGCGAGTGATAGATAGAATTCACGTTCTTCTTTTGTCTTAGTTTTTGAAAGAATAATTAAATGGTTAGTCCAGCTAATTTGTGTCAGCAGTGCTGACACAATTTCCTTTTGACGAAGAGTTACTTTCATCACCAGCGTTTTTAACTTTATACCCATGCTGTCTGCTTTTTGTTCAATGGCTTGAATAAATTTTTGTCTGTTCTTATAGACCATAACTGAATCCATACTTAAAAGTATTTTTTTAATCTGCTTCTGAAGTTGTTTGCCTTCTTCAATTTCGATCAAGGATGCTCTGCCTTTTTTCTTTGATTTAACAAGGTTAATAAATCCAGGTTGTTGTTCAAGCCGGGCAATCCTTTCCTTTGAGGTTTGGAAGTTAAGACGAAGTGGTCTTTCCACTGTTATCCTGGTATAACCAAAATATTCGTTTGGAAAAATTTTACAATATTCATTTTCTTCGAATGCACCGTATATTTTAGTAATCTTACTAATATGTTCATCGCTTATTTCATTACGCTTATTACCTAAACCGCGGGTCATCTTACTAAAGAATTCAACTGCATTGATCAGTTGAATTTTACTTTTGCGTTCTTTTTCTTTACGGTTGGTAATTATCCAGACATATGTTGAGATACCTGTGTTATAGAAAAGTTGGTCTGGCATAGCAATTATTGCTTCAAGCATGTCGTTTTCAATTATCCATTTATGAATTTCACTTTCACCACTACCAGCACCTCCTGAGAACAAAGGCGAACCATTGAAAACAATTCCTAGACGCGTACCACCGTCTTCTGATCGCATTTTGGAAATCATATGTTGTAAGAACAAAAATGAGCCATCACTGATACGAGGCAGTCCTGCACCGAAACGACCGGTAAAACCTAATTTTTCATATTCACTTGTAATTTCATCCTCAATCTTTTTCCATTCCACACCAAAAGGGGGATTAGAAAACATATAATCAAACTTTTCATTCTTTAATCCATCCTGTGTAAAAGAATTACCGAATTTAATATGCTCAGTATTCTGTCCTTTAATGAGCATGTCAGAGTTACATATAGCATAGGACTCGGGGTTAAGTTCCTGACCGAATACACGCAAGTCGGCATCAGGATTGAGTTCACGTAAATATTCTTCTGCCACTGAAAGCATCCCACCGGTTCCACAAGCAGGATCATAGAGTGTTTTGACAATACCTTTCTTTGTGAGGATTTTTTTATCATTCAGAAAAAGAATATTGACCATAAGACGTATAACTTCGCGCGGAGTAAAGTGTTCCCCGGCTGTTTCATTAGAGAGGTCAGCAAACTTACGAATGAGTTCTTCAAAGATATAACCCATTTCAATATTTGGAATTCTGTCAGGGTGTAAATCAACATCAGCAAACCGTTTGACAACCATATAGAGAAGATTGGACTTGTCCAATCTATCAATGTGGTCGTTAAAGTTAAAGTGTTCTAAAATATCTCGTGCATTTTTGGAAAAACCATTTATGTGATTCCGCAGGTTAGCGGCAACATCATTGGGATCAGCAATTAATTTTTGAAAATCAAACTTACTTTCATTGTAGAAAGATAACTTTGCTTTTTTCTTGAGTACTGTTTCAGCTGCTTCAGGAGACAATTTCTTTATCTGTGGAAGATATGCTAATACGGTTTCTTTTGTAGGTTCAAGCACACAATCTAAACGACGCAAAACCGTAAGGGGTAAAATTACCCGTCCGTATTCTGAACGTTTATAATCGCCACGCAAAAGGTCAGCGATGCTCCATATAAAGTTTGCACGCTCCTTAAAATTATTCACCACAATCTTTTTCCTTATTTCTTTTTAACAGATCCATTCTGACTCCATTCATCAATGTTTCTTTTCCAGAATCTCCATGTGACTGCAACTTTGAAACACGGGATCTTTCCGGCTTGAGCTAATTTGTAAATAGTCCCATCATTTACCTGAAGATATTCAGCAACTTGTTTTACTGTTAACGCTTTTTCTTTTCCATAGAAATCCACACTGGGTTTTATTCGGTAATCTAATACAATATAAATCAATTTATTGTATTATAATTAAAAATAATCAGAAAATCAAGGAAACATTAGTTTAATATTGGAGAACCAGCTAAACCGTTGTTTCTACTACCCCTTTCCAGAGTCCAGCAGATTTTTAAAAAGAACGATGCTCTCAATTGTTCAATGAATAATGGCAAGTATATGACTTCATGCTTAAGGGGCTGGTTACTTGAAAATATTGTTATAGACAGAATAAAACACATTGCTGAAAATGAAAAGATAATCCAGGGAATGATTGAAAAGGCAAAAGTCCTTGCAGATAAGGATATCCCGAAATTAAAAGAAGAGCATACAAGACTTCTGAAAAATAACTCTGATCCCTTCTTTACGTTTGATTATGATTTCCCCTTCCCCTGTACCAGCAGGATAAACAACGATAAACCCATAAGCATCGCTAACCTTATCTATCTGTGAATCATTTCGCTGCTGAACAGGATTTCCGCCTCCACCATGAAAGACCAAAACAATTGGTGTAGATTTCTCTTTATTGTAATTTTGAGAAATGTGTAAATCATAAAATCGTTTTCTGTCATTAACTTGCAAGAACCTCCGATAATCCCCCTGTCCATATTGAGATTGAATGTATGAAGAGAATTTTCCCTCAATTATAGGATATGGATTTTCCCCTTGACTCTTTTCTTTCAACTTTTCCTTTATTTTTTCTCTTAGCCCTCCTTCTGCATATCCTCCTGTTAATTCTACAATCAGCCTCAGACAACAAATAGATATCAAAAAATTTTTCATATTGTTTTACATCCTTATTTAATTATCGCAATTTTAATAATTGTTTTTCTTGTTTCATCACTAATATATCCCAAATATATTCCGCGGCTAACTACATTACCATTAACATTAGTGCCATTCCAATTGGCTACACCAGATGAATTTGCAATGACTTCGTTCACTTTTTCTCCACTTATTGTGTAAATCTGGATGACAGCATTACTAGTTAAATTAATAAATTTAAGTATGGCCCCATTTCCAATCTTGAATGGATTAGGATAAACTTTAATATTATTTAGGTCCGTTGAAGGGGAGATGCAGTTTATCTGGGACCATTGGGTTGCGTAGCTTTGAATAGTGCGAAATAGATTAATCCCTTCGGGGAAGGTGTCTGCGTCTGTCGGTCCTTGTCTGGCCAAAATACCAAAATATCCATAGTCAAAATCAATGAATGGATAAGCACCATACATTCCGGGGCTTGAGTTACGATGTCCCTGCCCACAGTTGTAAGAGGAACTCTGACACTCCAACCAGTTGCCGAATCCATATGACCAGTCCTCGTCCATTTCACTAAGAAGTGGAGAATTGCCAACTGTCGCGCTGCCGCGTTGATTTGCAAAAAGTTTGTGCCACAAGTCATTGCCCATGTCTTTACTCAGAAGTTGATCACCCCTGGGTGTCTTGTTCCAATACAATGCTTTCAGGAAAGCCATATAGTCTTCACCCGTCCAGGTCATCCCGCCGGCAAGACGCGGATTAGTTGTTGAGGATAGGTTGTAGGTCGAATTCAGGAAAAGCCCTGTTTGCAACTGGAAATCCGCAAAAATACTCGACCAAGGCTTTCCGGCGGCTGTCACCACCATCAAACCTGCAATCTGCAGATGCGTACCCGAGTAATAGAACTGGCTACCCGCTGACGCGGTGAAACCGTTCATGTAGATTCTCTTCACGCAGTAAGCAAAGTCTGTATTGGGAAGGTTGATGCCTGTATTGGAATCATCACAAAATCCGGATAAGAAGCTTAATAAATACTGGAGTGTCACCGTTGTCTCTGGCCAAGTCCACGGACTGGGACCGGGGGTAACCGCGACATCTTTGATTACATCACAAGCTTTTGATGTCAATGCAAGAGTACCCAGATCTACAAGACGCAGAATGATCACCGTAGATACGATCTTAGATGTGGATGCGGATTCATATGGTGTAGTCGGACTTGAAGTTGTTACCGGAGTTGCCTTCGTATCATCGTGGGAGTAGCTGAACACCCTGCCATCGGATCTTTCCATTAGAAGCGTAAAAGCCGGCACGGTAGTAATGCTGGTGTTATAGGCATTTTGATCCAGAGTGTCCTTCATAGTTTGCTCGATTGACTCGCAAGTCGGTGGATCTGCCGCCTCAAAACTCCCGCAAAGCAAAAACAATATTAGAGTATTAGAGGGACAGACACCATATTATTTATTTTTTCTTTAACGACCTGCCGATAGGATTTATCTTTAGCTCTCGCTTCAACTTTCTCTATCATATGCATCACTCATCTCTCATATCAATATTAATATGGTGTCTGTCCCCATAAAACCTGTTATTTGTTAACACAATTGATCGACTAAAAAACACCCTTGGTTTCTCAATGATTTCAAAACCAATTTTTGTGGCAATATTTATTGTTTCTTCAAAAGCTTTTTTTGAAACATGAAATTTTGGCTCAACAATAAAAAATCTTCCATCAGGATTTAACATAGAATGTATTTCCCTAAAAAATATATCTTGATTTGAAATTTCATGAATCATATAAAAAGCTAAAATTAAATCAACTTTTTCATAAATACCAATTTTGTTCTCTTCACATTTATGTAATTTGATCCTTTTTTCATCCTCTGTTCCTTTGATTTTGTTCCTTAATTTTTGAAGCATTCCTTCTTGTAAATCGACGGCAATAACTTGACCAGATGGACCAACCATTCGAGCCATTTCAATAGAGAAAAAACCTGGTCCACAACCCACATCAAGGACTGTCATTCCACTTTTAACATATGACTTTAAAATCTTTTGTGGATTTTGAAAGAATCTTCTAATCTTATTATCAAGAAAACCAGCAATTCCAACAGGACATGTATGTGCTTGTTTGTAAAATTTCATTCCAGAACCTCCTGTAATAATTCTTCTGTCATTTAGCCCATTTTGAGACAGAAATTAATATGGTGTCTGTCCCCATATTCCCCATATTATTGGCGGAGAGGGAGGGATTTGAACCCTCGGTACCGATGAAGGTACACACGCTTTCCAGGCGTGCGCGCTAAGCCACTACGCGACCTCTCCAAGAATCTTTCTTTTGAAGTTATCATTTTCTTGTCTGGCCAGTTCCATAAACTACAAATTTTGCTGAGGTTAGTTCCACTAATCCCATCGGCCCTCTTGCATGAAGTTTTTGAGTGCTTATACCAATTTCAGCACCCAAGCCAAATTCATAACCATCAGTAAATCTGGTTGAAGCATTTATAAAAACTGCAGAAGAATCAACTTCTCTTAAAAATCTATCTGCATTTTTTTTATTTCCAGTAACTATAGCCTCCGAATGGTGCGAGCCATAAAAGTTGATATGCTTGATGGCTACATCTAAATTATCTACAATTTTTACAGCAAGGATTAAATCCAAATATTCTTTATACCAATCTTCTTCTGTTGCTAACTTTACCTCTTTTATAATTTTTAATGTTTTTCCATCTCCTCTAATTTCCACACCACCTCTTCTCAATCTTTCTATCATTCTAGGTAAAAATCCTTTTGCTATCTTTTTATGGACAAGTAATTTTTCCATAGCATTACAGACTGAAGGCCTTTGTGTTTTTGCATTAAACACTATTTCTTCTGCCATGTTTAAATTAGCCGTTTCATCAACAAATATATGACAGTTGCCTTCGCCATGAGCAATCACTGGAACCGTTGCATTTTCTAAAATAAGATTTATTAAACTTTGGCTGCCTCTTGGAATTATTACATCTAAATATTTATCCTGCTTAATCATCTCCATCACTGCTTGTCTATCTACTGTATCTATAAACTCGACACAACTCTCTGGTAAATTCACCTCTTTTAAAGAATCTTTTATAATCTGTGCTAACTTTTTGTTTGAATTTATTGCTTCTCGACCACCTTTAAGTAAAACTGAGTTTCCTGCTTTTAAACATAATACGGCTGCATCTACGGTTACATTAGGTCTTGCTTCATATATTATACCAATTGCACCTAATGGAACTCTCATTTTACCTACTTTTAATCCATTTGGTCTTTCTTTTATATCAAATATAACACCAACAGGATCAGGTAATTTTATCACATCGTTAATTCCTACTATCATTTGATTAATTCTCTTCTCGTTTAAAGTTAACCTATCTATTAAAGCTTTTGAGAGATTATTTTTTTTGCCTTTTTTTATATCTATCTCATTTGCTTTTAGAATACTTTTAACTTCTTTATTCAAATTTTGTATTATTTTTTTTAATAACTCATTTTTTATCTTAGTCGATGAATTATAAAGGATTAAACTCGCATCTTTAACTAACTTTGCTTTAATCATAGAGTCGAACCTCCTAATTCTTTTAAAAATTTATTAAATAGAATTGCGGGGATAAAATAAATATCTTTCCCATCCTTATGAATTTTAGCTGAAATATTTTTTGTAATCACTATAGACCTTTTTACATTTTTATTAATACTAAAAAAAGATATAAAATTTTTGGGCACAAATGGTCCAACTAAGTTTTGCCATTTAACTTCTATTGGAATTAATTCATCATCTCCATATAGTATGAAATCAATTTCTGTTCCTTGCTTTGTCCTCCAGAAATACACCTCATATTGAACCGGTTTATATTTTAATATTTCTACCAAAATAAAATTTTCTATGTAACTACCCAGATTCTGCCTCAAAGTAATTTGATTAAAATTACCCGTACTGCAATTAATAATTCCACTATCCATTAAATAAACTTTTGGCATTTTGCTAACTTCTGATCTCTTGTTCGAATGAAAAGGTTTTATTAGTTTAATGATAAAAGTTTGCTCTAATATATCCAAATATTTTAATATTTCTCTTCGGCTTATTTTTAAAGTATTTGATAACTCATGTATATTAACCAGATTCCCGATTTGAGAAGAGATAACTTTAAGCAAATTATTATAGGTAGATATGTTCTCTCCTTTAATTAAAGATTTAATATCTTTTTGAATATATGAATTATAAATATCCTGTATTTCTTCAATTTTCTCTGTCTTGCGAAGAAGTAAAGTAACTTTTGGATATCCACCATAAACAAGATAATCTCCCAAGTAGTCTTTATTGTAAAGTTCAATTAAATTACTCGACGAACTATGATAATCTAATTGTGAATATTCAGTATATTTACTCTCACTTTTAAATTTAATATATTCCTCAAAAGATAGTGCATACATATTGTATACTTTTTTCCTACCGGCAAGAGATTCTTTTAAATGTTTTTGAATCTCTATGGATGATGACCCTGAAGCTAAAATATTAATATTTGAATATATATCATAAATCATTTTAAATAGTTTTGTAGCATTTTTTATGTATTGAAATTCATCAATTATCAAAAATATTTTTTGTTTTTCAATATCAGCACCTTTATCTTTCAGATAAGATTTCAAATTATCAAAATTTTCACAAATAGACAAAGCAGAAATATCTTCCAAATTGAAATAAAAAATAAGATAGTCTTTTGAAATATACTTCTTGTACATTTCCAAAACTGTAGTCTTACCTACCTGCCTGCTTCCAATAATAATGATAATGCGGTTATTCTTAAACCCTACTCTTATTTTATCTAATATAATACGATTTATGTATTGCATATAGTCTTTTTCCTCACATACACTATTTTAACACTACTGCTAAAATAGTATACATCATTTTAACACATTTGTCAATAAAATGTAATCAGAAAAACCGAGATAATTTTAATGCGAAAGGCAATAATGTATTCTTTAAAGGTATCTGTCCCCATTTTATACTATCACTAAATTATTTCTGTGAATTATTTCATCGCCAGATTTACTCTGCAAGATTTTCTCTATTTCTGAAGTTTTTTTGCCTTTGATTTTTAAAATATCTGCTGAGGAATAATTTGTAACACCTTTTGCAATCTCATTACCATTTGAATCAACTATATTTACGACATCCCTTACTTTAAAATTACCTGTAACATTTAAAATACCTGATGGCAATAAACTTTTACCTTTTTTTAATATGGCTTCTTTTGCGCCATTATCTATAATTATATCTCCTTTTACATTGGAAACAAATGCAATCCATTTATCCTTATAACTTAATTTACTCTTTTTTGATAAAAACAATGTGCCTTTAAAATTTTCCCCAAGAATATTCTTAACTATATTAGGAGTATTTCCATTAGCCATAATGACTGATATACCGGCAGAAACACATTTTTTTGCGGCTTGTATTTTTGTGAACATTCCCCCGGTACTCAATCTATCCGTGGATTTTTTCGCTAATCTTTCTATGTCTGGTGTAATTTTTTCTATAATTGGAATTAATCCAGATTTAGAATAAAAGCCATCAACATTAGAAAGTATTATCAATAAATCTGCTTCAATAAGATTGGCGACTAAAGCTGCAATATTGTCATTGTCTCCTACTTTTATTTCTTCAACGGCAACAGTATCATTCTCGTTTACAATTGGAATAACATTTTTATTAAACAATGCTGAGAAAGTATTTTTTGCATTACAGTATCTTTTTCTGTTTGTAAAATCATCTTTAGTTAATAAAATTTGAGCAACATTTTTGCCAAATTTTCTAAAGGAATGTTCGTAGGCAGACATTAAAAGGGGTTGACCTACGGCTGCCGTTGCTTGTTTTTCGGGTATTGTCTTTGGAACTTCTTTTAATTTTAAAGCAGATACACCCGCACCTATTGCTCCCGAACTTACTATGACAAAAATCTTATCTTTAAAATATGAAATACTTTCAGCCATACTTTCTAGACGAGTTAAATTTATGCCTTTCTCTCTATCTGTTAGCAGATTTGTGCCTATTTTTATTACAATTTTATTTACCATGTCCCACCTAATTCTCTTGAAATAACTTTTGCCACTTCTTCATCATTAACAATATCGGCTAAGTTAGCTATCATTACACCTTCTGCATTCTCTTCCTTTAAAATTTTAAATTCTTCAGAAATCCTTTCGGGACTCTTTCTATGCTTTCCCCCGCATATCCCTATCATAGGTATACCTGTACTTCCCTTATAATATTTCTTTCCATCACCTACAACTATCTTTGTTATGTTCCTTACTTTATCCAAATCCCAGTTTAGATTCACAAACATCACAAAAACAACCGTAATAATTCTGATAACCAAAATAATCAAAGACAATTCCTTTTATTCTTTTATTATTTGCAATTTTTATAAGTTTTTCTTTTACATAGTCAAATGACTTTTCCTTATTAAAACAAAGCAACTGGGATTTAAATATATCTCCTTTCTCTACTGGTTCTCCACCTTCTTGATCATTGTAATCTTTATTTTTTAATTTTTTTGTAAGAGCTTGTTTTTCTTCTTTTAAAATGGATTGCCCAAAACTTGAACAACTAAGTTCTATGATTTGATAAACCTCTATACCTTGTTTTTCACACTCATCACATAATAATTCCAATTTCCCTTCAGATTTAGTTTGAGTTCCAAAGACATTAAATCCTAATTTTTTAACATATGTAATTAATTTCTCAATATCTTCCTTTGTTTCAGTAGGTAATCCCCAATTGTCAACAAATTTCCATTTTAACTCATTAGAATTAGAAATAAAAGGAAAGACAAAAATAAAAAGAATAATTATTGATTTTTTAAGCAATTAAACCTCTTTTACTTGGTAAATATTCAGTCAACCCCGTTATTGGACAATTCCCCCTTATCAAAGGGGGTTAGGGGGTTGTTCAATTACTGTAACAACATCATTGCTGCACTCCATAAAATCATTTATTCTGCTTTTTCAAATATTATTTCTTCACCATTTAATTTTGCGATAATTATAGAATCTTCCTGAATCTTTTTATTTAAAATATCGTTTGATAAAGTGTCCTCAAGATACTTCTGGACTACCCGCTTTAACTCCCTGGCTCCAAAGACAGTACTAAATCCTTTCTCAATTAAGAAATCTTTCACTGGTTCATCTAATTCTAATTTTATTTTCCTATCTTTCAATCTCTCTTGAACCTGAAAAACAAGTAAATCAACTATGGCCCATAAATCCTCTTTAGTTAAAGTATGAAATACTATTGTTTCATCAACTCTATTTAAAAATTCCGGATTAAATGTTTTCTTTAATTCAGACATAACTTTATCTTTCATATTTTCGTATGAACCTTTCTCATCAGGTTTCTTAAATCCTAATGAACCTTTTTCCATTGATCTCGTCCCCAGATTTGATGTCATTATTATAACCGTATTTTTAAAATCAACGACTCGACCAAACGAATCTGTAAGCCTTCCGTCTTCCAAAACCTGTAATAAAATATTAAAAATGTCTGGATGTGCTTTTTCTATCTCATCAAAAAGAACTACAGAATACGGTCTTCTCCTTACTTTTTCAGTGAGCTGTCCTCCTTCATCATATCCCACATATCCCGGAGGAGCACCAACTAATCTTGAGATTGAAAATTTTTCACTGTATTCCGACATATCAATTCTAATTAAAGCATTTTCATCTTCAAACAAAAACTGAGCTAAGGCTCTGGCTAATTCGGTTTTTCCAACACCGGTTGGACCTAAGAATATAAATGACCCAATAGGCTTTTTAGGATCCGAGATCCCAGCTCTGGCCCTTCTGATTGATTTTGCTACTGCTTTTATAGACTCATCCTGACCTATTATTCTTTTATGCAAAGCATCTTCCATCTTTAATAACTTTTCAGATTCTTTTTCTTCTAATTTAAATACGGGAATACCTGTCCACTGAGAAACAACCTTGGCGATATCCACTTCTGTTACTGACTTTTCAGGAATCCCTTTACTTTTTTCCCACATTTTTTTCATATTTTCTGATTTTACCTTTAATTCTCCCATTGTATCTCTTAAATTTGCTGCTTTTTCAAATTCCTGTGATTTAACTGCTGATTCTTTTTCCTTTAAAACCCTTTCAATTTCTCTTTCTAATTCCATAACTTCTGGTGATCGGACAGAAGTCTGTAACCTTACTCTTGCACCGGCTTCATCAATTACATCTATAGCCTTATCCGGCAAAAACCTCCCGCTTATGTATCTATCGGAAAGATATGCTGCTTCTCTTATGGCTCCATCTGTAATCTTTACCTTATGATGAGCTTCGTATTTATCCCTTAAACCTTTTAAGATAGAAATAGTTTCTTCCAGATTAGGTGGATTAACCATTATCGTCTGAAATCTTCGTTCTAAAGCACCATCTTTTTCAATATGCTTTCTATATTCATTTAAAGTTGTAGCACCAATACATTGAATCTCTCCTCTTGAAAGAGCGGGTTTTAATATATTTGAGGCATCTATAGCCCCTTCGGCTGCTCCGGCACCAACTAAAGTATGAAGTTCGTCAATAAAAATAATTATATTGCCGCTGTTTCTTAATTCACTCATAACTGCTTTTATTCTTTCTTCAAATTCTCCCCTGTATTTCGTACCGGCCACTATGGCCGCTAAATCCAATGTTACGACTCTTTTATGTAATAAAATTTCTGGAACATTACCTGATACAATTTTTTGAGCAAGTCCTTCGACTATGGCTGTCTTACCTACACCAGCTTCACCAAGTAGTACTGGATTATTCTTTGTTCTCCTTGAAAGGATTTGCGTAACCCTTTCAATCTCATTTTCTCTACCAATAACTGGATCTAATTTGTCATCATGGGCCAGCACAGTTAAATCTCTACTAAAAATATCAAGTGCGGGAGTTTTTGAAGTTTTACCACTCGTAGCTGTGGCCATGCTACCCATCCCACCAAACCCACCAAAAAATGGCATGGCCTTTGGACCGGGAGTAGCCGTTCCTCCTAATAACTCCACTATTAAATCTCTTGCTTTATCTAAGGTTATTCCAAAACTTTTAAGAATTCTGGCGGCTATACTTTCAGACTCCTTTATAATTCCAAGAAGTAAATGCTCGGTCCCTACATAGTTATGACTGAGTATAGATGATTCTTCTATAGCGAGTTCTAAAACTCTTTTTGCATTTGGAGTAAAAACTAATTCTTCTAAGGGCATAGTCCCTGTTCCAGACGAAAGCACCCCTTCTATTTCTTTTTTTAACTTAATTAAATTTACACCCATATTCTTAAGCGCACCTATAGCCACACCCGTACCTTCTTTCACTAAGCCCAGAAGTAAATGTTCGGGACCAACATAATCGTGCTTTAACCTTTTTGCTTCTTCTTTGGCTTCCATAATAACTTTTTGAGCTCTTTCCGTAAATTTATGAAACATCTTTTTCTCCCTCCTTAAGTTTATTACGAACTAATTCTGCTCTTTTCTCGTCTCTTTCTTCTTCACTCATGTTTTTTCCAAATAACTTTTGAATATGGCCGGGCTGAGTAATTATTAATAACTCATTAATTGTTTTAATATTTATATTTACTATATTGCTTTCTACTCCTAATCTTAAAGAAGAAAGCAATCTTACTATTTCTTCAAAATTAATTGACCGAACATTTTTAAGTATTCCATATGATCTCCAAATGCTGTCTTCTATCTTTGCTCTTGAATTTTTGAATAATGACTCCCTTGCTTTTTTCTCATATTCTACAACTTGTTTTGTTATCTTTTCAATACTACTTATAATTTCTTTCTCGGTATATCCTAACGAGACCTGATTAGAAATTTGGAAAAAAGATGTTTTTATTTCAATACCTTCTCCATAAAGTCCTCTAACGACAAGTCCTAACTGTGATATCTTGTGAAGTACTTTGCCAATATCTTTACTTAAAGTTAAACCTGGAAGATGAACCATAGTGGAAGATCTAAGTCCAGTGCCAACATTAGTCGGGCAGGCTGTTAAATAACCGATATCCACTGAAAAAGTATAAATAATATCTTCCTCCATTTCAGAATCAAGTTTATCTATCAAATTCCAACAAGAAAGTAATCTCATTCCTGGCTGAATAATTTGCATTCTTAAATGGTCCTCTTCATTAATCATAATGCTTACTTGTTCATCCTTATTAAAAACTACTCCTTTTTTTCTGTTATTAACAACTTGGTCAAAACTAATTGTATGCCTTTCCATTAAAATTAATCTATCGAGTTCACTAACATCATTTAAGTTTATAATTTTGGCATCCTTTAACATAGTTGTTTTTGATATGGCCCTCTTAACGCTTTCGGCTAATTTTACATAATCACTATCTTTCATTAGCTGAGGAAAAGGTAAACCCTCGACATTTCTGGCAAGTCTTATTCTACTACTTATAACTATATCCGAATTAGGTCCTAAATTATCTAACCAATAACTTCCATGTTGGACAAGATCTTCAAACATATCATTTTTCTCCAAATTCTTTTTCTATTTTCTTTATTTCATCTCTTATTTTTGCTGCTTGTTCATATTTTTCTTCATTTATACATCCTTGTAATTCTTCCCTTAAACTTTTAATTTTTTCCATATCTTTTTCGATAATTTCTTTTTCGACCAATCTTTCCTTTATTGGGATTTTTGCTGGCATTTTCCCTACATGCTTATTGCTGCCATGTATTCTTCTAAAAAGTGGTACTAAAGATTTGTTAAATGTTTTATAACAAAGTGGACATCCCAGATATCCGGTTTTTTTTAAATCTACATCTGTCCATCCACATTTGCACTTTACTTTTTTCTTTGGCTCTCTTATCTCCAAACCCTGTTCTTCTTCATCTAATAATCCAGTGAGCATATTTCCAAAAGATAGTGGATTTTCAAATGGCAAAGGTAACATTCCTTTTTCACTTGCACATTCTTCACATAAATGAATCTCTGATGCCTGGCCATTTATAACCTGCTGGTAATGAACTGTTGATTCATTTTTATGACACTTATCGCAAATCATATTTCCCTTTTAAACTAATATATTAAACATTATTAACGCAACTGGTAGTCGCAGGCTTTAGCCTGCGTATTCGCAACCTAAAGGTTGCGTTACATCTCTCTCCCAACCGCTTTAGCAATTGGTTTTAATTCTTCCATTAGTTTTTTAAATTTCTCAGAAAGTAGTGACTGGTCCCCATCTGATAATGCCTCTTCTGGTTTTTGATGAACCTCTAACATTAAACCATCGGCACCACCGGCCACAGCAGCTTTTGACATATGTATGGCCCATCTCCATTTACCTGTTCCATGGCTTGGGTCAACTATCACCGGTAAATGACTTAAATGCTTAACCACGGCCACAGCAGATAAATCTAATGTATTTCTTGTAGAACCCTCAAATGTTCTAATTCCCCTTTCACATAAAATCACATTATAATTTCCTCTTGACATAATATATTCAGCCGACATTAACCATTCCTTTATAGTGCACATCATTCCTCTTTTTAGTAAAACAGGAATTTTATATTCACCAACCAATTTTAAAAGTTCAAAATTCTGCATATTCCTTGCACCTATTTGAATAATATCGGCATACTTGGCCACAAGTTCTACGGTTCTTGTATCCACAACTTCAGTTACAATTGGAAGACCAGTGATTTTTCTCGCTTCGGCAAGATAGTTCAATCCTTGCTCGCCTAATCCTTGAAAACTATAGGGAGAGGTCCTTGGTTTAAATGCTCCACCTCTTAGAATACTTGCACCTGCTTCTTTCACAATCTTCGCAATTTCTATGACCATCTCCCTGCTTTCGACAGAACAAGGACCGGCCATAACGACTATTTTATTCCCACCTATTTCTATATCTTTAACTTTTACAACTGTGTTCTCGGCTTTAAAATCTTTGCTAACTAACTTATACGGTTGCAAAACAGACATTACCCTTTCAACACCAGGAAGCGTCTCTATAGAAAAAGTATCGAGAGCTCTCTCATCGCCAATTACCATAATTATAGTTCTCTCAACACCTTTTGAGATATGCGGACTAAGTCCAGTCCTGGCAATTTTTTCTTTAATATGCTCTATTTCTTTTTCTGTTACTCCCTGTCTTAAAACTACAATCATTATTCACCCTCCGTTAATTCCCTTATTCCCTTATTCCCCCTTAATAAAGGGGGCTAGGGGGTTGTTATCTATGTTGTCAGTTAGTCCCTTATTATCCTCTTTAATATTTCTATAAATCTTTTATTCTGCTCTTCTTTTCCTATGGTAACTCTTATAGTTGTCCCAGTGCCTATCTTTCTAACTATCACACCTTCTTCCATTAATTTTTCAACAACAGGTTTCGCATCTTTTTTTAAATCTATAAATATAAAGTTTGCTTCCGAAAGCACATACGGAATATCAAGTTCATCTAAACTTGAATATAAATATTTTTTCCCTACATTGTTAACTCTTTTACTTTCTTCAACAAATTTAATGTCTTTTAAGGCAGCATTTGCCCCTACTTGAGCTAAATAGTTCACATTAAATGGCTGTCTTACTTTTTCAAGGATATCAATAATTTCTTTTTTAGCCATCCCATAACCAATTCTTAAACCTGCAAGTCCATAAATCTTAGAAAAAGTTTTTAAAACTATAACATTCCTGCCTTCTTTTACATAATCAATAGACTCAGGATAATCAGCTCTTTCAACATATTCATAATATGCTTCATCAAAAACTACAATTACATCTTCTGGAACTTTTTTTAGAAACTCTTCAACTTGAGTTTTTGTCACTATTGTCCCTGTTGGATTATTTGGATTTGCAACAAAAATTAACTTCGTCTTTTGAGTTACTTTTTCAGCCATTTTTTCTAAATCATATGTATAATTCTTTAATTCAACAAAAACGGGTGTCCCATTCGCTACAAGTGTTATTGCTTTATATTCAACAAATGTTAATTCCGGGACCGCTTGAATCACTTCATCGCCTGGATTAAGAAATGCTTCTCCTATCATAAGCAATATTTCATCAGAGCCATTCCCAAATATTAAATTTTCTTCGCTAATCTCAAGTTTTTTTGCTAAGTTTTTCCTTAATTCATAACAACTCCCCTCCGGATAAAAACTAATATCCTGTAATACTTTCCTTATAGCACTTATGGCCTTTGGCGATGAACCTAAAGGATTCTCATTAGATGCCATTTTAATAATATCAGTAATACTTAACTCCCTCTGCACTTCGGCAACAGGTTTTCCTGGAATATATGGCTGCAATTTATCTATTACATCTCTATATAGTTTTTTCATAGTATTTAATTTACCATAAAAAATCAAAAAAGTCAATTTAAAAAAAAGGGTTGGATTCTGTGGTAGATGGGGTCAAACCTTGAATGTGGAATGCACCAATAATCACGAGGAGGGTAAACAAATGAAAATAGTAAAAATTTTAACAGTAATTTTGGGTCATTCGTAAATAATGTGGGAGAAATAGGAGAAAGCATTAAGCTATAAGGGGAAATAAAAAAGCACCGATTACCGAAGAAAACTGATATAGTTAGGTTTATGACAACCAACTTAATCAGGAGGTAACCGATGC
>JBDRBU010000035.1:0-2133 GCA_043822305.1 Candidatus Firestoneibacteriota bacterium | reverse complement strand
ATTCCCCAAGAAGGCAATACTGCCTTTTATTAGAAGTAACCCAGATATTATAAATCTTAAAATTTTTGAATTCCTTTCTCAATGATTCTTTATTGAAAAGATAATGTATCAACCCCTTTTCTCCGCCTTCTATTGGAACATAAGTTTTGGGTCCAATTACTTTGTAAGCAACTTTCTGCTTTCTAAATCGTTCTATTATTTTAGATTTTAACCGTTGTTTTCTTAATTTTCTCTTGCGAGAAATTATAAAAATTAAACCTTCTGGTTTCAATACTCTTTCTACTTCCTGAATTGCTTTTCGTATATTTTCAATTCTTGAATGGTGAATTGTGTAGATTGAAACTACTGCATCAAAAAAATCATCTGGATATGGGAGTTTGTCATAAATATTTCCAATCTTCAAATCTGCTTTGAAATTTTCTTTTTTTAACCAAGACTTTGTGATGCTTATTCCTTCTTCAGCAATATCAATACCATAGACATCAAATCCTCTTTTAGCAAAATATATTATATGTCTTCCAGAACCGCATCCCAAGTCAAGAATTTTTCTAATATTATGTTTTTTGAATACAGTCGCAATTTTAGGAACATCTTCTTGTACCTTTGTAAATACTTTTCCTTCCTTTTTGAAAATTTCATTCCATTGCTTCATATGAAGCTATAATTTTAAGATATTTAATAAATTTATTTATTTCGAGCGTAATGGGGGCGATTGTGTATAATCGCTGTTTAGCTCTCCCTATAGGGATTGCGAGTTTCTAGGTTAAAAGTCCCCTCGATGACGTCTGAAACCAATTTATAAATAGTATGTTATAATTTGATAGTATGGGCCTGTAGATCAGCTGGTAGATCGCCCGCTTTGCATGAACCTTTTGAAAAGGTTCAATCCAAAAATTCGAAGGGTTCCAAAAAAGCGGGAGGCCGTGGGTTCGAATGCACTGCTGACGCAAGCACAGTCAGCAGAGCTGAATATCCCACCGGGTCCATAATTTATATTGCGTATAACATATGCAATTAAGAGAAGTTCGGTTTTGAGGCAACCCATAAATTTTGAATTTGGGAAAGCAAGAGAAATCGCTTGGCGATTTATGCGAAGCCGACCATGCGAACCGTATAAGCCCTGTTAAGTTCTTTTGCCCTACACAGTGGGGCAAAATTTAGTCCTAAAAGTTTTTTCGAGGGCGCTCTATCCAGCGAATACAGTGAGCAATAGAGAACAATAATCGAGGGCTAAATTTCTCTTTTTTCATAAAACAGTTGGGGATTTTCAGATCTTAATTTTAGAATAGGAGTATGACCATCATATTTGTATTGTAAATGTGGAAATTCTTTATAAACAGTTTCTTCCAAATCTACAACATTGTTACTGTTTTTTTCAAAACCAAGCAGCACAGGTAATTGATCATTAAATCCCATTCCAGGCTCATAATCTTGAAGCATCTTAAAAACTTGAATAAATTCTCCTGCTTCTGCTTGAAAGTTATCATATTGTAAATATATTGCTCTATGAGGTTGCATTCTAGAAACTCTAACATTCTTATCCATTAACATAACTGCCACGCGATTGTAAACTTTGGCTTTTTCTGCCTCAATACCCTGACCTGTTGATGGTAGGATATTATGACCAACAAAGAAACGTGCTCCTACAATTTTACCAGAATCAACAACATAAACTTCATTTGGTTGTGAAGTTAAATTTGTGTCAGGTGAGTATGGTGCTGAACCAGGATCATAAGCAGTTATTCCAGCAACTCCAAGAACGTCTTCCATTAATATTTTTTGACGTAATTTAATAGCTTCTTTAAGTTCGTCAGGAGTTGATGTTAATGAAATTGGGCAATATGCTGCATTAAAATCTTCTTTAATATGTGAAAGTCCATCTAACTCTAGAAGCATATCAATATATTTTTGTCTTTGCTCTGGATCCATTAAAATTTTAATTTTGCTCATAACAATAAAAAGGACTAAATTATAAATAAACATCTTGTTCTAATTGTTTCACACAACTTTTATAAAGATATTGTACGATTAATAACAAGTAACAGGTAAAGTATATATATCTTAGTTAACTGTTATTAAGAATCTAATAATTTCATTGGCACATCTGAACTAATCAGAGTCATACATTTCCTG
>JBDRBU010000034.1:0-52911 GCA_043822305.1 Candidatus Firestoneibacteriota bacterium | reverse complement strand
AAGGCAGACTTGATCATCTCAAACTCTATCAAATTATTCATTACTTATCCCCAAAATAGCCTTAAACGAGTCAAATTCAAAAAACTCTCTCATATATTTAGACTTACATCATTTCTCTGCATTAAACTTGAGGAAGTTTCTATACGGATTATGACTTTCCATAATGTAAATAAATAATATTAGGAATAGTTGCCCGCATTAGGCGGGCAGACTACTTACTTTGGTCTATAACTACTTCCTGACCTTCTCTTTTCACACCAATAATATATCCTTTTCCAACTTCTACTTTAGTATTTTCATCTATTCTTATTACAATAATATTATCCCTATCAGATATTCCAACTACCACTCCATATAATCCTCCTGATGTTAAAACTTTATCACCTTTTTTTAAACTGGTGAGCATCTCCTGATGTTTCTTTTGTTGTTTCATCTGTGGTCTTATCAACAAAAAATAAAAAATCACAAATATTAATGCAAACATTATCAAAGTTGGAATAAACGACTGGGCACCTTGCTGTGGAGATCCTTGCGGGATATCACCCATGGCATAAAGCAAACTAACAATACTGTTTAACATACACACTCTCCTTTTATAATTTACGAATTAGGATATCGCAAATCATCAATTGCTTGTTTTATATTTTTTTGACCAAAAATAGCAAATCCTGCCACTAAAATATTTGCTCCGGCCTTTATAACTTTAACAGCATTTTCCTTGGATATTCCTCCATCAACTTCTAGATCAATGTTCAACCTCCTTTCTATGATTTCTTTTTTTAGCTTTCTTATTTTTTCATATGAAGATTCAATAAATTTCTGACCCCCAAAACCAGGATAGACAGACATAATTAAAACCATATCTACATTGTTAAGAATATTACTTATATTTTTTAAAGGAGTATTTGGATTTAAAGAAATACCTGCTTTTACCCCCTGTTTCTTTATATATCTAATTATCTTGTTTGGTTGTGAAACTGTTTCTATATGAATAGTAATAATATTTGCACCGGCGTTCTTAAAATCATCAATATATCTCTCTGGTTTAACAATCATTAAATGAACATCCAAAGGAAGTTTTGTAATCTTTCTAATTAATTTAACAAGACCATATCCAAAAGTAATATTTGGAACAAAATTACCATCCATGACATCTATATGAATTAAATCCGCTCCTCCTTCCTCAATCCTCTTAATATCTCTTTCAAAATTTAAATAATCCGCAGATAAAATTGAAGGTGCTATTTTAATCATATTTCCGTTCCTCGACTAATTCATTATTAACAAATATTTGAAGTATGGTTTCTCCACTAACTTTAATCGATTTCTCTATCGTACTACCACTTTTTCTCATTTCATTACATACCTCACGAGTACCATCGTTATCCAAAACCACAACTCTTATTTTTTTTTCAATTAGTCCGCCTTTGGGTACATTATAGACTAGGTTAATAAGTTTATAAACCTTATCACTTTCTTTCAAATTAACAGTTAAAGTAACACTATCTCCTTTTTTAATTCTTGCACCAGCAAGTGGAAATTGTTCTACGATAATATCCTTATCTAGACCTTCTTGATAAACATAATTAACAGTTTTTATTGGTAAACTTGCTTTAATTAGTGCTCTTTTAATAAGACTAAACTTTTTTTGGACAAGATTTGGCATTATATAACTTTTTTCTTTTTCTCCAGTACTTATTAATAAATTAACAGTGGTATTTCTTTTTACAGATAAATTTGGAGGTGGATTCTGAGTAATTATAAGCCCAGAAGACACATCTTTAGAATGAACTTTTGAGTATGAACCAACTGTTAAATTATTTTGAAAAAGTCTTATTTTTGCCTCTCTGACGCTTTCTTCCTTTAAGTCTGGAACAGTTACCATTTTTAAACCTCTACTTATTGTTATAAAGATTGTCCTTCCTTGTTTCACATACTCACCAGCAAGCGGATCTTGAGAGGAAATATAACCTTCTGGAATATTTTCATCAAATTTCTCACCACTTTTTTTTATATAAAGTTCTTTTGTTAAACAAAATTTTCGGGCTTCATCAATTTGACGTCCTTTTACATCAGGCACAATAACCTGTTTTCCTTTAAGTAAATAGACCATGGTCATATAACCACTGACAATGATCACCCCGATAAAAATTGTTATTCTTTTAATCTTATCTTTATCCAAAATTTCTATCTCCGGCTAATTGTCCACATGCAGAATGTATATCCGCACCTTTTTCAATCCTAATTGTAGTCACAATATTTGATGTTTCTAATCTTTCCTGCCAACTTCTTACAACTTCTTTTGAGCTCGGTTTAAATTCTATAATTCTAACAATGTTTAATGGTATTAAGTTAACTTTGCAAGAAATTTTAAATTCTCTAATTAATTCTATCAACTCCTTGCAATCTTTTTCTGAATCATTCACATCTTTTATTAAAACATACTCAAAAGTAACAGGCAACTTAAAATGCTTATTATACTTTTTGCAAACTTTAAAAAGTTCTTTTATGTTATATTTTCTATTTATTGGGGTCAATAAGTTACGAACACGGTCTACTACTGAATGCAAAGAAATCGACAAATTTATCTTTAAATTATCATTGATTAACCTTTCTATACTCGGAACTAATCCACAAGTTGAAACGGTAAGTCGGCTATAACTCATACCTATTGCTTCTTTATCTGTAATAAATCTAACAGCTTTTTTAAAATTTTCATAATTGGCCAATGGCTCACCCATTCCCATAAATACTATATTATCTGTAATAATACTCTCTTCTTTTTCTGTCTCAAGAATCTGACTTAAAATCTCGCTTGTTGTTAAATTTCTTATAAACCCAATTTTACCGGTAGCACATATTTTACATTTAAAAGGACAACCTACTTGAGTTGAAATACATATTGTATACCTATTACCCTGTTTAATCAATACTGATTCTATTTTTTCTTTATCTTCACAGACAAACAAGAACTTTACTGTATCTTGGTTTTTTGAGACTTGTTTTTGAAGTATTTTTAATCTACCAATGTAAAAAAAATCATTTAATTTAGTCCTTAAATCCTTTGACAAATTTGACATTATTTCAAAAGAACTAACACGCTTTTTATATATCCAGTTTAATATCTGAACTGCATTAAATTTTTTACATCCAATATTTATAATTTCTCTTTCAAGTTCTTCTTTTATTAAATTTTTTATATCTTTCACTCTTAATTTAATGTTTAAAATGTCTTATGCCGGTAAATACCATCACCAGGCCAAATTTATCAGCTGCTTCTATAACTTCTTTATCTTTAATAGAACCACCAGTTTGAATAATACTTGTTATTCCACCCTTTGATGCAACTTCAATAGCATCTGATTTTGGGAACATTGCATCTGAAACCAAACTAGCACCTTTTGCTTTTTCTCCCGCCTGCTCAACGGCAATCTTAACTGAGCCAACTCTATTCATCTGACCAGCTCCAACTCCTAAGGTTACACCATCTTTTACAATAACAATAGCATTTGACTTAACATGCTTTACAACTTTCCAACCAAAAAGTAAATCTTTAATTTCTTTTTTTGAAGGTGATTTTTTGGTTACAACTTTTAAATCTGCTCCGGTCATGCCTTTTAAATCTCTCTCTTGAATAAGAAGTCCTCCAACAACTTTTCTTAAATCATATTCCACATTCCTAACCTTAACACTATCTAAACCAGATATTTCCAAAAGTCTTATGTCTTTCTTCTTTTTCAATATCTCAAGTGCTTGCTCATCAAATTTCGGAGATATAACCAATTCAATAAACCTCGTACTTATATACTCTGCAATTTTTATAGTTACCTCTCTATTTAACGCTATTACTCCACCAAATGCAGAAACAGGGTCTGTTTCATATGCTTTAAAAAAACTTTCATCAATATCTTTTCCTATTGCAGTTCCACATGGATTTGTATGTTTTATAATAGTACATGCTGGTTCTTCAAATTCCTTGATTAGCTCAATAGCAGAATTAGCATCCATAATGTTATTGTATGAGAGTTCCTTCCCATGAATCTGTTTCGCACTTGATATTGAAGGTTCTTTCAGATTTTCATCAATATAAAATCCAGCTTTCTGATGTGGATTTTCTCCATATCTTAATCCTTGTAATTTTTTGCATGAAAGATTAAATACCTCGGGTATGTCTGGATTTAAAAACTTCTGGCTAAAAAAATTATAAATATTCCTATCATATTCATATGTATGTTTAAATACTTCAACCATCATCCTTCTTTTAACCTCATCTGATACGGCACCATTATTTTTCTCAATCTCCTCCACAATCAGCGGATAAAACTTAGGATCGACAACTACAACCACACTATTAGAATTCTTGGCTGCGGAACGAATCATTGAAGGTCCGCCTATATCTATATTCTCTATAGCGTCTTCTAATTGGACATTTGGCTTTGAAACTGTCTTAGTAAATGGATATAAATTAACTACGACCATATCTATAGTATCTATATTATACTTTTTAATTTGTTCCATATGTTCTTTCTTATCTCTTAAAGCAAGCAATCCACCATGAATCTTTGGATGTAATGTCTTCACTCTACCATCAAGCATTTCAGGAAAACCCGTAACCTCGGATATATCAATAACCGGAACCCCTGCTTCTTTTAAAACTTTCGCTGTTCCACCTGTAGAGATAATTTCTACATTATATTTCTTTAAAACTCTTGCTAATTCAACAATACCTGTTTTATCAGAAACACTGATAAGTGCCCTTTTTATTCTTACCATTTTTCTCCTTTCTTTTCTTTATTTACTATTTTTACTCTTCTTCCTTCTATTTCAAGTCTTTTATTTGCAAATAAATTAATTGCCTCTGGAAAAATCTTATGTTCCTCAGTTAGTATTCTGGCTGATAAACTCTCAATAGTATCGTCATCCTTTACAGAAACTACTGATTGTAAAATTATTGGGCCAGTATCTTCACCTTCATCAACAAAATGAACTGTGCAACCAGAAATTTTAACTCCATATTGGAGAGCATCTGACGGCCCACAAGCACCAGGAAATGATGGAAGCAAGGATGGATGAATATTTATAATTCTGCCTTTATATTTTCTCACAAAATAGTTAGTTAAAAGTCTCATATAACCAGCCAGACAGATTAAGTCCGTATTCTCTTCATCAATAATTTTTAAAATTGCTTTTTCATGTTCTTCTTTATTTGAAAAAACCTTCGGGTCAATAAAAAAATTCTTAATATTATACTTTTTTGCTCGTTCTAACGAATGTACATCTTTTTTGTCGCTTATGACTACTTTAACTTCTGCCTTTATTTGATTACTTTCACACGCATCAATAATAGATTGTAAATTGCTACCCCGGCCGGAGACTAAAACAGCTAATTTTATCTTATTCATAGAATTTACCCATATTTCTAAATTTCTGATACCTGCTTTTGAGTAATTCTTTTTTATCTAATTTAAGCAATTCTTTTAAATTCTTGCTAATTGCATTTTTAATTTCTATAGCGGTTTTCTCATAATTTCTATGTGCACCACCAGGAGGCTCTTTTATAATCTCATCTATAATCCCTAACTCTAATAAATCCTGGGCCGTAAGTTTTAAAGCCGATGAGGCTTCGGGTGCTTTTTTACTATCTCTCCAGAGTATGGCCGCACAACCTTCCGGTGAAATAACAGAATACATGGAATGCTCAAGCATAAGTACCTTGTCCCCAACGGCTATTCCCAGAGCACCACCACTCCCACCTTCTCCATGGATAATAATTATTATAGGAACTTCTAAACCGAACATCTCTTTTAGATTCTTGGCTATTGCTTCGGCTACACTTCTTTCTTCTGAACCAATGCCAGGGAAAGCACCAGGAGTATCAACAAAGGAGATTATTGGTTTATTAAATTTTTCAGCAAGTTGCATTATTCTTAAAGCCTTACGGTATCCTTCAGGATTGGCCATCCCAAAATTTCTATAAATGTTATCTTTAGTATCCTTGCCTTTTTGCAAACCTATGATAACAACTGACACACCCTCAAGGAAGGCTAATCCAGCAATAACGGCATGGTCGTCTTCATAGTATCTATCTCCATGCAGTTCCATAAAATCTTCAAAAATCAGATTAACATAGTCCAAACTTCTTGGCCGTTGTATGTGCCTGGCAACTTGAGATCTTTGCCAGGGGGTTATCTTATCATAGACTTCTTTCTTCATCTCCTCTACTCTTGTTTCTAACTTTTTTATTTCATGAGAAAGGTCTATCTCTTTACTTGTAGCAAACTTTCTAAGTTCTTCAATCTTTTTTTCTAATTCTGTAATAGCTTTTTCAAAATCAAAACTTTCTTCTGCCAAATTATCTCCTTATGCCTCCGCTGCACATAAAAATTGAATTACATCTGCTAAATACTCGGCTTTATCTTTTCTATCAGGTAATATTTTGCTTTCAAAAATTGGAGTGTATTTATTAAACAGGTAATTTATAATTGTATTAAGTTTGTTTTCTTCACATTCTGAATTTATTATGGCATCGTATTTTATTCTCAAATCTCTATCTCTTTTCAACAAATCCAAAAATGTTGTGGTAAAATTCTTTCGATGCTTGAGCAACATAGATCTTTCCTCAATAGTTATTAATTGGGATAACCAAATATCATCGTATCTTAATAAAAGCAAATTTGATACCGGAAAACTTTTTCTAAAAAGATTTAATGTAATATCATTTCCGTATAAAGCACCTATCTTTACTTTTAGACTTGAATAATTCAAACCAAATTCCATCTGTAAGTTCTCGGCATCTTCCTTAATTATTTTTATTGTTGAACTTTGTTTTATCAGATTTTTTAGGTATCCAAAGCCTTGTTTGCTTGAAGAATAAAAACCATTAGTTTTATCGCTCTGTATTGTTGCTTGATTATCGCCTTTATCAAATAAGACACCAATATATATTTCAAGAGTTTTAATTCTAAAACTTTCAAGCAATTCCGCCAGAGAAAATTCTTTATTGCTTTTTCTAAACAACTTTTTATTGGATTTCAAATACTCTACAAAGATTCCAAATTTTTCAGAAGTCCAGATTTCTCTCCTTCCAGCCGTTCCACCGGTATCTACTCTATTTTTAACTTCCACCAATACCATCGCTTTTTCATTTTGTATAATGCTTCCTACATCAGTATTTACATCCTTATCACCTAACCAATCCCACTCAATCGTTCTTGAAATTTTCTTTTCGTCTGATGACAATCCTTGATGAGTAAAGATTCCTTTCTTTTTATGAATAGATGGATATTCCAACCAAAATGGAAGTTTACTAAGTTCTATGTCAAGAGAACAGGTTTCAAAAGAGGATGCTATCTTCTTTTCAATATACTTCCCTCTACCACCTTGACTGTGATGATAATAAGATGTAACACCCAATAAAGCCTCATAATATTCTCTAATTTCAGAAGGGACGCTCAATAGCCCATCATAAACTTTGGCTACAGGGTCAAAATCCTTAGCATTAACATCAATACATAACTCCTTAAAGTTTACCAATATATTTTTATATGGTTCATAGAGTAATATTCGGTCAAGGTCTATTTTTTCTTTTGCCTTGACACAAAGAAGATTTCTTTTTGTAATCATATTTATTTCCCTTTCTCACAGAATATTACACTTTCTCCTCTTATTGCTCTATTGCGAGCGCCCAAGAGAGGATTAAATATCAACTTTTCAAACTTAAATCCCGCCTCTTCACAAAACTTTTTAGTTGTAATGGTTGTTGGGATTTTTTTACCATTAACAGTACTATCTCCAATTATTATCGCAAGTTTACCACCCGGCTTTAATGCCCAAAAGATATTTTTTATGGATTCTTTTAAGTCCTCATAATACATAGCAACCCTTAGAGGCAATCCGTTATAATTATTTTTAGGGTCCGCCTGTAGCGGACTATTTTTCATTCCCAAATATTTCGATTCAATTTTTTTCATATCCACACCTAAATAATCATAAGCAATCTTATCTTTCCCCACATAGTCTATTGAAAAATAATAAGGTGGACTTGTAATGCAAGCATCAAACTTTTCTTCCATTCCCCCTGAATCAAGTTCAGGGATATTTTTGAGTTCAAGTATATCGCCTTCTATAATTTTAGCAGATTCAAATTTAAGTCCATATTTTTTTTTAATCTGCATAGTCTTTTTATGGCAGTCTCTTATGTAATTTACTTTTTCAATAAAGAGACCTACTTTCCCTTTTTTGTTATATCTCGAAGTCCTTACAAATGCGTCAACCGTATCAAAATATACCGCCAACATTAACTTATGAATTATAGGATCATGATTTTTCCATTTTTTATCTTCTATCGTCCGTATAATCTCTTGTAATTCCTTTGTGGTAAAATTTAACTTCCGTTCATCAATAAAAAGTAAATCATTTTTCAATTCAGATAAAACGATTCCCATCGGAGTAACATCTATGCCTACACTTTTAATTCCCATAAAAGAAGCCTCATGTGTGGCAGTTCCAGAACCATTGAAAGGGTCTAAGAGAATCGAACTCTGATTTAACTTGAAAACATTAATTAAGGTCCTTACAACCCTAGGATAAAATTTGCCTTTGTAGGGATAAAGATTATGAAAGGCATATGCATTAGTATCACCAAATTTATCCACCAAGTCAGTATAAAGTGTTGTTTTCCCTTTAACTTTTTCAAGGTGGGCTATTCTTAATCTTATATAATCTTCATCACCTTTAAGATTAACCACTCTATTTACTGGATCAATGGTATATTCTTCAGTTAGACCCTGTAATTCCAAATCTAAAAACTCCAGATCAGCTAAAGTCTGCATCCAGAAGCCAAAGATAGTATCCCCTTTGGGAAGAATATAATTTGCAAATTCCTTGGCATAAGCATCCATTATCTCTTCATATGTAGGAAATTCGTCGGTTCCAAACATTGTAAGTCTTTGTTGACCTATTTTTTGATTCATTTTATTATTCGCTCCTCTATGTCTTTGTGTTTTTTTAGAAATAATTTACATAATCTATTCTTAAATTTCTAATAAAATCCTCTGGCTTTTTTGTAAGTCCTTTAAAATCAACTTCTATTCTTAACTCTGGAGCGAACGCATAACGAAGCCCAATATTTAAACTGCCCCAATCCTTAGAGATTATATCATTATACTCCACTAAAAGTGCGAAATCAGGGTTAAGCATCAAAATAACACTTGCAAAAACATTTAAATCAGTGTCAAATTTAAAATCTGTAAAAACATTATGGTTGCCAACACCACCTGTTACAAACAAACCACTAAGTAAATTCTTAGTAACAACTGCATATATCCCTACTGGTTTTGTTGAATATTTATCACTGGCTAACTCTCCAAAACTCTGTGGTTCATATCCTATGGCCAGTGATGGAAATGCTGTAGAATCTTCAATGATTTTTATCTTAGCTAATATTTTCGGTTCTCTACCTGTAACATTTCCAGCACCTATTACATTATCTAAATTAAATGTTGCACCTATCATAAAAGTACTTGCAAACCCTACCCAGGCTCTGGTTAAAACTCCACCACTCTCATAAAACCTCATATGGAAGTTATACATCCCCCTGAGCAAGGTATTACAGGTTGGTGTATCAACACAATCTAAATTTGGAGAGTTCTGGACAGATTCACAGAATCCAAAACTTCCAATACAAAATACAACTACTGCCAACAAACTTACTGCTTTTTTCATTTTACATCCCTCCTTTTTGAATTTTAAACCTTTTACCAAATTAAACGCCTATAGGATATAATATCCCTGCCTTAAAACCTCCACTAACTATATTACCAAAAAATCCTTATAAAAACAATGAAATTTCTATGTTGGATAGAATTTATTTTTTAAACGATTCAATGAAGGATGCTATACATATAATCAAGAAAGATAATATTAAAACCCAAATTACCCACTCTTCCTTTATAAGTATACCAACAGTAACAAGAAATAAAGCTAAATATACAAGCGCAACTATTCTGTAAAACTCAACTTTAGTGGCAAATTTAACCACATCCTCTTTATTTTTACTTTTCATTTGTCGTATCATTTTTCAAACCCTCCTTTTTAGGTCTAACCTATTTATAAGACTTGCTACAAATCCAGCCCCAAAACCATTGTCGATATTTACAACGACGACATTTGGTGAGCAGGAATTAAGCATGGTCAAAAGTGCAGATATTCCATTGAAATTTGCTCCATATCCAACACTTGTTGGAACAGCAATCACGGGCTTATCTACAAGACCACCAATTACACTGGGTAATGCACCTTCCATCCCGGCTACGGCTATGACCACTCTTGCCTTTCTTATTCTTTCATAATGATTTAACAATCTGTGCATACCGCAAACTCCTACATCATAAAGTCTATCAACATTACTTCCTGTAACTTCAGAAGTTATAGCTGCCTCCTCGGCCACAGGCATATCAGCTGTTCCTGCTGAAATAACCATGACTAACCCGGTTTTTTTTATCTCGGATTTTTTCCTACCAACTATAATAGTTTTACTTAACTTATTATATTCAATATTTTTATAAACTCTTTTTAAACTCTTATAGATTTCATAATTAGCTCTTGTTGCAAAGCAAAAACCTGAATCAGAAACTATCTCTTTAACTATCTTTATAATTTGTTCTTTTGTTTTTCCCTGACAGAAGACCACCTCAGGAAATCCTAATCTTATCCCCCGGTGAGTATCAACATTTGCAAAATTTATATTTTTATAAGGAAAATGCTTTAACTTCTCTAACGCTTTTTTTATAGATAGTTTGTTTGATTTTACTTTCTTTAATAAATCTATCAAATCTCCTGCTTGCATAGATTCTCCTCTTCAAAATCTCTCATTAACTTTAAAAATTCATCAAATGTAGAAAGTGTGTTTATCCTTTGTCTTAGCAATTTAAAACCTCTAACTCCTTTGAAATACCAGTGTAAATGTTTTCTGAATTCTCTTGTTCCTCTTTCTTCTCCCTTGAATGAAACTATCATTTCAGCATGTTTTTTAATCAATTCAACTTTTTCTCTTAAACTTACATCTTTTAAAATCTCGCTGGTAGTTAAATAATGAATAATCTTTCTAAATATCCAGGGGTTCCCTAATGATGCCCTTCCTATCATTATACCATCACAAGAAGTTTCTTTCAACATATTTTCTGCATCAAACTCATTTTTAACATCGCCACTCCCGATCACGGGTATATGGAGAGATTCTTTAACTCTTTTAATAATACTCCAGTCTGCTCTTCCTGAAAAACCTTGAATTTTTGTTCTGGGATGAACCACTAGAGCGGATATACCGCTTGCTTCTGCTAATTTTGCAACCTCTACCGCATTTATACTACTCTCATCCCAGCCAGATCTTATTTTAATAGTTACCGGCACTTTTGAAAACTTAACTACACTTAAAATTATCGTCTCAAGTTTTTTTAAATCTCTTAATAAAGCAGCACCTGAACCTGTTTTTATAACCTTCTTTACTGAACAACCACAGTTTATATCTATAATATCTGCTATCTCATTTAAAATTTCAACTGCTTTTGATAAACTTTCTGGATTACTACCGAATATTTGTATGGCTACCGGTCTTTCCTCATTAGATACTTTTATTAATTCAAAAGTTTTCTTTCCTCCTCTAATCAGTCCTTCCGCACTAACCATTTCAGAATAAACAAGTCCAACTCCCATTAATTTTACAATACTTCTAAAACAAATATCCGTAACTCCAGCCATAGGCGCTAATATAACATTATTATCAATAGGGACAGACCCTACTTTAAGTTTAATCATATAAATTATTTATAAAATTCAGTGGATTGACATCAACACCAAAAATATACATTCCCCAGTGTAAATGAGCACCAGTGGCAAGGCCTGTTGCTCCAACCTTAGCCATCGTTTGTCCTTTTTTCACCACGCCTTCATTAGATGCTTTAATTATAGTGCCTGTATTTGCACTTATATCAATACCTTTATGATATCCTCTTGTCTCATTATTTACTTTACGTTTCATTCCAAAATCAGTAGTAATTCTTCCTTCAACAGGTATAATAAATTTACCTTTCCATATTTTTTCTTCTGTTTTTGTTAAAATTTTTTTAAAGATAATCTCTCTTTGTTTTTTTGTTTCTTCATTTTCTATAACTTTTTCAGGAGCAATCTTTATCTCTTGAGTTGGAAATTCCTTTCTAATAATCTCTAATGAAATGTTCGCTTCTTCACCATTAATAAAAACTGGATACCTACCTGCTTTCCACCATGAAGGAACCCCTAAAATTACTTGCCTGAACTTTCTATCATTACTTATAAATGTTGGGAAAGTAGACTTTCCTATTGTTAAATTAATCTTGTCTTTTTCAAACACCCTGACAACAAAAACATCTCCCAGAGAAACCTTATGAGGTAAAACCTCAATATCAATAGGATGTATGTAACCCGAAAACATTAACAAAAACATTCCTAACTTTAGCATTTTTTTCATTATCTTGGAGTCGGGGTCGTCCCTGACCCCAACTGCCTTACTGTTCATCCGTAATATTATATTTTTATCACTTGTATAAAACACACAGGCTAATCCTGTACCACTCGTTATACTCGAACACAGGACTAAAGAGCCTGCGACTACCCCACTATCCTTCTTAAGGCTTCTAAGTATTTCTCGGAAGTTTTTTTAATAATTTCTTCCGGTAAATCTGGTGCCGGTGGTTTCTTATTCCAGTTAATAGATATTAAATAATCTCTTACAAACTGCTTGTCAAAACTTGGTTGACTTTTACCTGGCTTATACCCATCCATTGGCCAAAATCTTGAAGAATCTGGAGTTAAAAGTTCATCAATAAGTATAAGTTTAGAATGAAAAACTCCAAATTCAAACTTTGTATCAGCAATAATTATTCCTTTTTTTTCAGCAATACTTACGGCTTTGTTGTAAATTCCTATACTCTTCTCTTTAATTTTATCGGCCATCTTATCCCCTATTAACTTTTTAACATCATTAAAGGTTATATTTTCATCATGAATACCTGCTTCTGCTTTAGTTGATGGAGTAAATATCGTTTGTGGCAATTTTGAAGACTCAAGTAGTCCTTCAGGTAATTTAACACCAGAGATACTGGCTTTGTCTTGATACTCATTCCATCCAGAACCAGATAAATATCCTCTTATCACACATTCCACCATTAAAGGTTCTGCTTTTTGGACAACCATTATCCTGCCTTCAAGTTCATCTTTGTATTTTTCTAAAACAGGATATCCCTTAACTTCTGTTGATATAATATGATTTGGAATAATATCTTCCATAATTTTAAACCAGTATTTTGATATTTGAGTTAAAACCATACCCTTAAAAGGAATTCCTTGTTTAAAAACTACATCAAAAGCAGAAATTCTATCTGTAGCCACTATTAATAAATCATTATCAATTTCATATATATCCCTTACTTTCCCTTTCTTAATTAATTTTAATTCTGGAATATTTGTTTCTAATATAACTTTTGACATTTGCTCCTCCTTTTTTTGTAATAGTATTGTCATTGGTAGTCGCAAGCTCTTTAGTCCTGTCCCCGAGTATAACGAGTGGTACAGGGTTAGCCTGCAGTATTCACTACATAATTTCTATCACAGTTTTTGCAACCACAATTCAAATTGAAGTATTAACCATAACTTTTGGCTATTATCATTTATCTTTTTTAAATGTTCATTATAGATTTGTCTGACTTTTTCCTGATTAAGATACATTTTACATTTAGAACTCTCGGATAACACTTTTTCTTCAAAAAATTTGCCTAAATCTTTTGTAAACCATATGGCTAATGGAATTCCAAATCCATGTTTTTTCCTGTTTAAAATTTGTGGGGGAAGTATATCTTTAAATGCTTTGCGAAGAATATACTTTGTTTGCCCTTTACAAATCTTAAATTCCTGCGGAAGTGTAGCCACAAATTCAATAAGAGCTGTATCAAGCATTGGTGAACGAGTTTCCAAAGAATTCGCCATACTCATCCTGTCCATCTTCACATTTAAATTATCAGGTAAATATGTAATAAAATTATGGTAAAGAAGTTGGTGAAGTAATGGCAAATCAGAGACAGTATTAAAAATCTTTTTTTCAAAATCAGTATCAAAATTATCTTTCAATATCTCTGGCTTAAAAATTTCCTTAAGTAAATCCTCATTAAAGATCGTAATCCAGTGGTGATGTTTTTCTAAAGGTGTTAAACCTTCTCCAAAAAATTTTTCTGCTCTTCTTCTCAAGCTGTAATAATTAAATGTATGTGGAATCAATTTAGATAAATGTTTACCTACAACAAATAACCAGTTTGGCAATCTTTCGGCCAAAAGCGCCGCTTTAAATCTATCATAACCAGCAAAAACTTCATCTCCACCATCTCCGTTTAAGGCCACGGTAACATACTTTCTGGCCATATCACAAACTAAATAGGTTGGTATGGCTGAAGGATCACCACATGGCTGATCATAATGAAATAGAATTTTATCTAAAAGGGAAATCGCATCAATTTTAACAACAAACTCGGTATGTTTAGTATTATAATATTTTGCAACAGTATGAGCATAATGCCTTTCATCAAAAGAAGAATCAGAAAAACCAGAAGTTATTGTTGAAATATCTTTTTTAAGTATCTTGGTTATAATACCAGTGATAATTGAAGAGTCAAGTCCACCACTAAGAAGAACTCCTATGGGCACATCACTTATGAGCCTTTTAGAAACTGAATTTATCAATATTTCCCTTACTTTACTTGCAGCATCATCTACTGAAATATGGCTAACATTAGAAAATTTTATATTCCAGTATTTAATCGGTTGTGTAACTTCATTCTTGTTTACAATTATATAAGAGGCTGGAGGCAATTCATATATTTCTTCATACATAGTATCTGGACTTCTTACATATCCATATGTAAAATATTCAGGGAGGCTTTTAATAGAAATTAATTTTTCTATCCAAGGGCAAACAAGTAATGATTTAATCTCGGATGCAAAACTAAAATATTTATTATTGACATAATAATAAAAAGGCTTTTTGCCCGTCCTGTCCCTACCACAAATTAGCCTCTCATTTAATCCATCCCATAGAGCGAAAGCAAACATCCCATCAAGTTTTTTTATAAAATCATAGTCAAACTCTTCATAAAGGTGGACAATTACTTCTGTATCTGAATTTGACTTAAACTTATGACCTTTTTCTATTAGTTCTTTTCTTAACTCTTTAAAATTATAAATTTCTCCATTAAAAGTTACCCATATTTTTCCATCTTCATTACCTAAGGGCTGGTTAGCCGAATCAGACAAATCTATAACTTTAAGTCGGTTGGAGCCTAAAAAAACTGAGATGATTTTTGAATGTATTACTTTACAGCCAGAGACATCAGGACCACGATGAGTTAAAACCTTTCCCATTCTTAAGCCAATATCTTCGTTTATCCTTTCATTATTGAGGTTAATAAAACCATAGATTCCACACATTATTTATTTTTTTCATTTACAGCGTCCCATATAAAATGGGACGCTACAACTTTATTTAAGACTTACTTTAATACTTCCTCCTTCTCTTTTTATATTAATCTTGTCCTCTTTAACCAGCCAGCCAATACCAATATAAATCAATGAATCAGGAAGTCCCAAATCTTTTTTCATGCCGTATATAGTTGACTCACCATTGGAATTCAAATAATGCCATATCTTTCCTGGCATATGCATTATCTCATCCATCATAGAAATCACCTCCTTATTTCTTACTATTATACAAAATTAATGTATAAAACACAACAAATATTTTGTGTTACTTCATTCGGAACCTGTAGCCATATCTAAAGCTTTCTGAGCATGAATGGCCATAGTATCAAAAACTTTAATTAGACTATCCTTTTGGGTTATCAGAAATGGAAGTTCTGTACAAGCCAATACTATCCCCTGTGCTCCTTTTTTATTAAGTTTCTCTATAATTTTCTGAACTTTACCTTTTGAATCATTATTTACTTCCTTATTCACCAATTCCGTATAAATGATCTCATTTATTATCTTTTGGTCCTCCACATCAGGAACAATAGATTCTATCCCATGTTTAAGAAGCCCATCCCGATAAAAACCCTTGCCCATAGTAAATATGGTTCCTAATAAACCTATTTTTTTAATATGATTCTTTTTGATTTGTTCTGCCGTAACATCAATTATGCTAATCCAGGGTATAGGTAATTCATTTACTATCTCATCAAAAACAATATGAACTGAATTGCAAGCGGCTACTACAAAATCAGCTCCTGCCTTATGTAAACTCTCAATAGATTGTTTTACTTTGTCAGCCATTTCATACCCTTGATCAATAAACTCACTGAAACACAGACTGTAAATAATTATTTCAGGATATTTATAATTGCCATACTTTTCATAATACCTGTGAATAATAAATTCGTAATAAGATATAGTAGATTCCGGACCTAACCCGCCTAAAATTCCAATTTTTTTCACGATATACAAACCTCCTCAAATTTACATTACTTTTGTAATTTTTCTATTATGGCCCTACAAAAAGCAGGAAGGTCATCCGGCGTTCGAGATGTTATAAGATTGCCATCCACTACAACTTCCTTATCTACAAAATTTGCACCGGCATAAACCATATCATCTTTTACGGCCCTAAATGCTGTGGCCGTTTTACCTTTTAATATTCCTGCAGATACTAAAACTGAACCGGCATGACAGATGGCAGCAATAACCTTATTTAATTTAAAAGCGTCTCTAATTAGTTTACATACAAAATCATACCTTCTTAAATAGTCGGGTGCCCATCCACCTGGAACAATAATCGCATCTATATCTAAAGGATTTATCTTATCTGCTGTTGTATTCACTTTCACTGGATATCCGTATTTTCCAGTATACTGTTCTGCACTACCTGTCCCGGCCACAATTACCTCTGCACCTTCTTCTTTCATTCTATAATAAGGATACATAACTTCTAAATCCTGAAATTGTTCTGCCACTAATATAATTATTTTTTTGCCTTTTAAATTTGGCATATTTCTCATTTTCCACAAATAACTTTCACATAATGAACTTTACCATCATTAAATATCGGTAATTTATTAGATTCCCATAATTTACCATCAAGGATTATAATATTTTCTTGTTTTCCTTTTTTTAATTTTATATTTATATCATAAAACGCTCCTCTAAAATATCTTTTTACTTTATACGATTTCCAGTTATCAGGAAAATGCGGTTCAATTAATAAACCATCAAAGTCTGGTTTTATCCCAAGCAAATCCTCAATAGTTACTGAGAAAAACCACGCAATGCTACCAGTATACCAGCTATACATACTTAATCCAAATTTTTCCTTTCCATCAGGACCCACAAAGAAATTTGTAGTAGAAAATGGCTCAAGCGATGAACGACCTGGAGGATTTTTAGGATTTGATGGTAACATTTTTTTAAATGTTTTATATGCCTGTGTAAATCTACCGGCAACAGCATCTGCTTTATACTTAAAACTCACACCATGAGAATAAACAGGGCCATTCTCACAAAAACCAGGTAACATTCCAGAAATTCTACCTATTTTAGGGTCATAATGAGTATAAGAAGGTTTTAGAAGAACAGGTCCAATATCATTATCCATTTCTTTATCTATTATTTCCAAACAGGATTTAAGTCTATCTCCTTCTGCTACTTTTGTAAATATGGCCCAGGTTTGAACATTTAAGTGAATCTTACCCTCAACATTAGATTTAGACCCAACTGGCTTTCCATAATCATCAAATGCATATATATACCATCTTCCATCCCATGCATTTTCATTTATATCTTTTTTTAATGTTTTATACATTCTATCCATTTCATCTACAACTTTTTTATCTTTTAAAAACTCAGATAATTCTTTAACCTTTAAAACTGCAAAACAAAGTGCAACTGTTAACCAGACGCTTTCCCCTTTACCTTTTCTACCAATCTCATTTAGGGCATCATTCCAGTCACCATGCCCCATATAACACATCTTATGTGCACCACGATTTTTAAATAAATTTCTAACCCCTCTTAATGCATGTTCATAAACAGTAGCACATCCCCCATCAAAAAATTTAATTTTCTTTTTTAATATCTTAAAATCTCCACTTTCTTTTATATATGATATTAAAGCATCTGGAATCCAAACAGGAGAGTCTTTATAATTCCTTAAATCATGCGGCCCTCCTATTTCAGACCATTGTCTTACGGCTTCACCATTTCTATATTGATATTCCAATGTCTTCAAAAATAAATTTTTTGTTTTTTCATAGCCAAGCGGTATAAATCCTCTTATATCTTGCAAGACATCTCTATAACCTCTATCAAGTCCTCTCGTAAATCTAAATATCTGATGAAGTTGGTATTTTGTCCATATATTTATTCTATCATTAAATTCCTTATCAGGTGTATTTATTTTGATCTTTTCAATCATAGTTTCCCAGTATTTATTTAGTTTTTTGAACTCTTGTTCTACTTTACTTGATGATGATAAATATTTTCGTATATATTTTGGCACTTCTTTCTCGCTATGAATAACTCCTACTAAAATATTTATTTCCTTTTCAGAACCAGGTTTTAAAATTACCCTGTGTTGTAATACTCCAATATCTGGTTCTACTCCTGCATGACTGTTATGACAATTTTCATTATTAACTAATACATAAGGATTTTTTATATCACCATATGTGCCCATGAATGTTCGTTTTGAACAGTCATATCTTTTTACTTTTTCTGATGAGGCCATAAATGCACCATATTTTATAAGATTCTCTGGATTAAAATTATAAGCAATAATAGATTTATATTTTTCATTAAAATAAGTTCTCTTATATACCTGTGGATCCGTAAATGTGAAAGGATAATTAGAAAGGTACCACTGAACATACGGAAAAACATCAATAGATCTTTCCTTTGAATCTTTATTCTTTAACTTAATTGTCCATATCTCACAAGGATCTTCAACCGGGACAAATATTCTAAACTCACTTGCTATTTTATTTTTCTCGCTAAAAATCTTTACATACCCCAAACCATAATGACAACTAAATTTTTTGTGGCTATCACCTATCTGTGGATTTAAAAACCAATACTGGCCATTATCATTATCTCTAACATAAACAAATCTTCCTGTCTCTGGATGTGTTGGCGTATAAGTTTCAGAATAAAAATGAGTTATCTTGAATGCATGAGCAGCCTTATAAAAACTAAATCCATTACCTGTTTGTGAAAACAAAACACAGTATTTATCATTCGACAAATAATGTATCCAGGGACGAGGAGTATCTATTTTATTTAAAATATATTCTTTACCATCATTATCAAAATACCCAAATTTATCTACGCTTTTTTTCATATTTGTTTTCTCCTTTCGTAATTTACAATCCTGGTATATTCAAATTCAAACCTTTAGTTAATTCTTTCATCTTACCTGCTGATTGTCCCTGAGTTTGTCCTACTGCATTTGCTATTGCCCTTTTTAATGCATTTTCAAGTTCAAACTTTTTATCAGGAGATAAAAAATATGGGTCTATTTCTAATGATTTGACCTTAAACTCGCCGTTCATACTAATTTTTATTTTGCCGCCCATTTCCTCTACATTCACTACAATTAATTCCAATTCTTTCTTTATCTCTTTTGCTTTTTTTTGCAACTCGTAAAGTTGTTTCATTTTATCAAACATATTACCCCCTTTAATATTTACCGCATTCTAATGCAAACTCTAACATTGCTACAATATTTTCAGGTGGAGTATCATCCTGTATGTTATGAGAAGGAGCTAAAATATATCCACCTTTTTTACCTAATGTTTCTATTTTATATTTAACCTCCTTTTTTACATCTTCTGGAGTACCAAATGGAAGAACTTCTTGCTCATCTATTGCACCGTGAAATACTAGTTTATCCCCAAATTCCTTTTTTAGCTTTTCCGGTTCCATATTTTTTGCCCGAGTCTGAATTGGATTAAGTATCTCAATTCCTATATTTATTAAATCCGGTATAAAATCATATACAGAACCACAGGTATGCATAAATATCTTTGCTTTTGTAAACTGCTTTATAGCAGAAATATATTTACCCTCATATGGCTTAACAAATTCCCTATAAAAATCTGGTGAAAAAAATGGTCCATTTTGAGTTCCAATATCATCTCCTAATTGAACAATATGAATATATTTGCCAATAACATCATAATAATTTTCCACATATTTTAACTGTAATTCTAATATTTTGTTATAAAGTTTATGAATAAACTCTGGGTTTAAAGCAAAATCTGTTAAGACTCTTTCAAACCCACATAACCAGCAACTAAGTTCAAACACACCGCACACATTTGCCTGTGCTACTATAACATAGTCTGTATCGTAATATAATTTTTCAACTTCCTCTAATAGACCATCTACTCTCCCATTTGCATAAGGGTCAGGCCATTGATATCTATCAATGTCCTCAATAGTAGCATTCTGTAAAGGAAAATGCACCATCTGTTCATCTCCTGCTATTACTTTTCTCCCTATCCCCCATTCATCAAAATAAGTTCCATCAGGAAGTTTTTTGGGTTTAAAATCTCTTCGCCCTTTTGCAGTAATTCTTCTAAAATCTATGTTAAATTTTTCTAAAACTCTAATATCTAAATCTTTATACCAATGATCATTTTCACCATTTATGTTAAGGCACTCCTTTAATTTTTTTAAAGCAACTGGTCTAAGACCACAAAGCCATCCTCCTATATCTACAGGCACTCTATCTGCTTCCTTATGATTTATTATTTTTTCAAATCTTTCTCGAGGATTCATCTTTTAATTTCTGCCTCCCTATTTCAAAGAATGGCTCAGCAAATTCTGAAGTCCAAACTCTATCTTCGTATTTCCTGTTTTTAACTGTATCTAAAAAATTTTTAAATTCATTATAATATGATCCGTATATATGAAAACTATTAGTTAGATCTACATACCTACCTACATTTACTTTTTTATTCATTTTTTCACTTAATTTTTCTGCAATAAATTTTTGCAAATCAGTTAATGCAAATATATTCATAAAAGCTGCCTTATATGCATCACGAGACCTCCAATATGTGTTAACATTTAATGTCCACTCACCTTTTTCCTCAATTATTCTAGCCCAAAAGATTTGTAAACAAGGCGGGTCAGATGAAGGTATGTCCTTCTTTGGATTCCATGTAATTGCTTGTGCCCTTCTTGAATATGGTTTTTCAGAAAGTTTATCTATTATATAACTAACTTGATTAATATGTTTTCCTTCTATTTTATAATCAAAAAGTCTCTCATGATAAGTATATGACCATTTTCCTTCTTCTGGTTTAATCCAGTGGTCATGAACTCCATCAACCACTTCTTGTCTGTAAATTTCTAAATCTTCAAGTCCGCCTGGAAAAGCCCGATGAATCCTTGGCTCAGAAAAAGGATTTTTTACAACCATAATCATTGTAGCATCTTTGCTTGGCAAATCCTCTGGCTTGTCATATTCTGTTTTTACTGAGATTCCTTTCTCCCAGGTTAAAACCACTGCTTTTTCCCAGACTTCTGGTATTGTTTCCCCTTCAACTATTAGAACCGGAATATTTCCCAACATTTTTTTTCTCCTGATTTACAAATTTTATATAACGATGTTCATTCATAAACTTAAGAATTTTTATCAACTTTTTTAAATCTGATTTTCCATATTGATTAGATAGCAACCAATTTATTTCTTTAATAGTTTTTTTCCCATCTATCCAGAATAACATTGAACAAAGATAATCAGACCAGGGGAAAATAGTGCCAGCAATTCTTAAAAATTTCTCTTTTTCTTTATCAGAAATTCCATCAAAGGCAAGTAATCCAAATTTAATTCTTTTTGGTATCAAATCTTCTTTGCTTTCTTTACTTTTTTTACTTTCCCCGCTTTCTTTCACAAGTTTAAGTGCAGAATTCAAATTTGCATTAAAAATTCTTAATAGATAATCTATTTTCTCTTTAGTCTGTCCTTCTTTAACAGCATTAGCTATTTTCTTTTTCCAGAAATTATTTATAATAGTCATCAACCATCTTGCTTCGTTTTCTTTAGAATTAGCGATAAAGTATAAATATGTTGCTGAAATAATACCAATAAACTTTAAAATATTTGGATCTATCTTATCCATAGAATCATCTTCACTATGATAATAAGGGTCTGGCTGTTGATATATAAATGGGGTTCCTGCACCTATCACCGGGTCCGAAAATAATGTTCCATCATCGATTGACGGTGAATGAGTAGTCCAACGAATTAAAGGATACTCTTTTGATATATCTTCAAATAAACTGATAATCAGTTCATTAACAAAAGAAGGAACTTCTTCAGATGATACATTTAGTAAAATCGTACTGCCACAAATTGACTGATTCTCTCCTATCATATCTAAATTTAATCCAGCCATAAACTTTTTATTTTTATTTTTCATCAACCAATCTAATGTTCCAAAACATTCAAAAACAAATAAAAATCTGATGCTTCTTTCTGGTTTATCTAATATTTTATTTTTTATTAAAGTATTTAAGGTTCTGGCTATTTCTATCATAAGTCCTGTGCCTGAAGCATTATCATTTGCTCCTATTTCATATAAATGTCCAACTACTACTACTTCTTCTTTTAAATTCTTTCCAGGAATTACGGCACTAACAGTTGGAATTTTTCCACTATAATTTTTTGCATTTATGTATGCTTTCACAACTAATCTTTCGCCATTTTTTAAAATTTCTTTTAAAAATTCCCCATCCCTTGGAGTAATCTTAAATGCAAAGAAATTAACTTCGTTTGGTCTTGCGTGCCATACATTCTCCCAGTATATTATATTATCTTTATAAATACCTTTTTTATAATTAGATTGGTTAAAAACAGAACTTGAAATTACTCCAGATACTTTATTTTTAACTATTTCTTTTCTAATATTGCTTATTTTTAATTGTGTAAAAATAATCTTTCCCTTTGCTTTATTTAAATCAGAAACTTTTTCGACTAACATAACCCGTCCCATAATCCCTTCTTTTGGTGTAGGTCCACTATTGGCGGCAACACATAATAGATTATCAGGAAACTTCACTAAAGTTCTTGCAAATCTTTTTGGTTCTAAAATCTTAAGAGAAGCTTTTTTACAATCCCAAGCAGGAGAAGGTCTCCAGTCAGAGATTAAAGTCTTACCATCTGCCTTATAAAAAACTTTTTCTACATCTTTTAATCCAATCTTTTTTAATCGATTATAAACATAATTAGCAGTTTTATTAAAAGCAGGATTAGTTCCTATTCTATCACTTAAATAAATTTTGTTTATCTCTTTTAAGGCAAGAGCTCTTGAGATTTCTTTTGATATTATATCCTTAACATTTTGTATTTCCATATTATTCATTATATAAAATACTTTATTCTTTTTCAATTATTTTCTTCACTTTCGCCGGCTAAACCCTGCGACTACATTAACATTAATCTTTCTCTAACATCAATAAAGTATTTTTTATTCCTTCATGGTTTGGTGCAATTTTTAAGGCATCTTTTAAAACTTCTATTGCTTTTTTTATTTCTCCATTTTTACAATAACCTTGGCTTAAAAAATAATACGCATCTAAAAAGTGCTCATTTAATTCTACCGCAATTTTGCATTCCTGTATTGCTTCTTTGTATCTACCAACTGACAAATAAAATTCAGCCAGTGATACCCTCGCCTCTGGGAAATACGGGTCTATGGATATTATTTTTTTATACTCAATCTCTGCTAAGTCATTCCTTTTTTGTTTCCTATGCAAATTTGCTATGTTCAAAACATTCGGGATATCCCAGACTTTCTCCATAACTTTTTGAGTGTACTCATCATTTAAATAAGGCAAATTGTCTTCCAGGACAAATATTTTTGGATTAAAAAATGGCTTATAAGAAAGATCCTGGGCTACATAAGGTTTTTCATCTATTTCATTAACTTTATAAACCCTATAATATGTATTCTGATATAATAAACTAAAATGTTTAAGTCTTTCCGGATAAAAATGAAAATTAAACGCAACTGATTCTTTAAAAAGATTGTTTTGATTTATCTGATATCTTATGGAATTCTTTGATTTATCTAAAATATAATGCCAATCATATATAAATATTTTTATCTTATATTTCTTGCAAAGTTTATAAAAATCTTCTTCTTTATTAAATATCGCCTCATAACATTCCTTTGTCTTGTCCCTGATATCTTTTGATTCAAACATTGGATGAAGAACAATTGGTCTTTGACTATATGTGAAAATTGATGCTGAAAAACCAAAATTGGCTAAGACAGAATCCTCTTCTTTTGTGTTTTCTTTTAACCATCTAACTACATCGTTATGAACATCTGCATCTTTTATTTTTATATCATATGAAAACCCTGAATAAGATTGAAAAACTATTCCCGAGAATAAAATACAAGTTAATATTATTTTATTAGTTTTTTCAGGTAATTGAAATTTTAAATTAAATATTAAACTTACATATGGTGCCATAAAAAATATTAAAAAAACATACAATCTTTCAAATAAAAGATAAAGCGGTAAAAACACTAAAACAAAATATAATAATCCTTCTTCGGTTGTTTCTGTTTTGTTTTTTACAAATTTAAAGATTGTTAAAATAATTCCAAATAAGGCTATAATAAAAATCCCACCAAAACTTACTATAATATTTTTTAATGAGGGATTTAAAAAACCTGCTTGCCAGAATACTTTTGCATCAAATGGCATTGAACTTGGGTCGTCGGGTTTTTTACCAAAATATATAATTTTATACAAAACAAGAGAATAAACATGACTGTATTCTGCTTTGTGACTACTTGTCAAAAATGAAAACAATGTTAGAACAAAAATAATCAAAACAACAAATGTAACGAGCGAAATCCATTTGTTCATCTTAATATGCTTAGCCACAATCCAAATCATTATTAACGAATACGAGATTAGCATATTATATGAAAATAAGAAGTTCTCCGAATTTAATGTTGGGACAAAAATTCCGCCTAATATGTTAAAACTAATAATAAATAAAAACGGTAATATAATTTTATCTCTTTCTTCAAATTTTCTAAAAAATTGAAATATTATAAATATTAAAAACAAAGTAAAATAAAATTGTGTTAAATGCCATGAAGTTAATGGAATGAATAAAAACAAACCACATAAAAATGGATACAGGTATTTTTGGCTATGCTCAAGAGACTTTAAAAAAAACAAAAAACTTAAAAATATAAAAGGCAAGGCAAAATCTTCTTCAACAAATCCTCCAGCCACTGTCCTGGCGTATGATGGAAATGCGGTTATATAAAACAAACAGGACAAAATAGAACCATAAAAATTTTTTGAAAGTTTAAACGATATTAAATAAACAATAAAAACTGTTATACTTGAGATAGTAAACATAAAGTAAATTAAAAAAACATGGAAAGGAACTGTGTTGGGTATAAACTGATACAATATTCCTGTTATGTATTCTGTTGTTAATTTTATTCTATCTTTGACTTTTAAACCTTCCGGATACTGGGCATTGGTATCTATCTTAGGAATATTTTCTCCATAGGCCACTAATTTTGCATAATGATACCTTATGGCCGACTCTACCCTGAATAAACAAAAATCAGATTTTTCATTAAAATCAGTATTTTGTTTATATAAATAAAGTTTCAACCCAATTGTCAGCAAAAACAATATTAATATTATAATTTTTTTCATTTTTATTTTTTGGAGTGCATTGACGGTGTCAATGCTTAAATTTTTTCTTTGTTAACTCTATATTCTGTTTTGCTTTAATATAGTTCGGATCCAAAGATAATGTTTTCTCCCATTCTGTAATTGCTTCTTTATATTTTCCTTGTTTATAATATATAACTCCAATATTATGATATGCATCTGGCTTATTAGGATTAAATTCCAGGGATTTCCTATATTCAGATAATGCTTCATCAAGTAGCCCTTTGGATTCGTATGAAACACCCAGATTATTATGTGCATCTGAATAATTAGGACTAATGAAGATGGCTTTTCTATACAGTTCTATTGCTTTATCTATTTCTCCTTTATTATGATAAACTATTCCCATGTTGGCTATGGCCTCCACATAATTTGGTTTTAAAGATATCGCCGTTTCATAACATTTTATAGATTTATCATTCTCATTCGCAAGACCATATACAGTTCCTAAACCATTATATGCTTCTGCATAATTACTATTTAATTCAAGTGCCTTATGATAAGCATTTATGGCCTCATTATATTTACCTTGCTGATAAAACATAACACCCAGATTTGCGTGATCTTTTGCAGAATCTGGATTAACTGAAATTGATTTTTGGGCATATTCCAATGCTTTCTCCTTAAATCCTTTCTCTAAATAAACCACACCCAGATTATTAAATACCCACTCTGAATCATATCCAACTAAACCGCATTTTTCAAAATACTCTAAACTCTTTTGTTTTTCTCCTTTAGTAAAATAATATTCTCCAAAAGCGAAATAGTACTGAGCAATTATATCTCTAACCAGATAATCCTCATAATTATTTTCAATTTCAGATAAGTTGTAATAATCTTTAAAATCTTTTTGGATTTTCAACTGTGTGGTTTTCACAATTTTATAAAGTATTCCATTCTGCTCTTTTTTAAAATATCCCATAGTTTCTCTTTTACTACTTACTATTGGAATGTAAACAGAACTATTTGTTTTATCAATAATTTCTTTTTGTGCTTTATTTCTAATGGCATCCTTTTCAATTTTTGAAAGTCTTAAGAAATTCTCCCCATAGATATTTTTAAATATACAACCTATATCGTCATATATACTAACATCTTTTCTAATCCCTTCAACATACTGTAAATAGGCTAAGACAAACATCTGATTGTCGCCTTCAGTAAACAATATTCCATCTTTATCTACAGTCTTTAAAATATTTATCCCGTAATTACAAGCAATATAATTTTTACTTAAATCTACTCGAGAATAATTATTCATTAAGGGCAACAATACAAATAATGGTATTACATAACTCACGAATTTTAACTTTTCTATTAGAAAAAATAATCCCGATCCTATAAACAAAGATATAAACATAAATGATGGTATAAAAAACACCCCATAAACATAGATATTCCTTGGGGTAATTTCAAAATTTAAAACATATATCATTCCAAAAATTGTTGTCAAGGTAGTAAACATAAATATCCAAAACAATTTTTTGTCCAATTTGTAAAATTTATATACACCAAATGGAATAAGAATCAGCAAATACGGAGTAAATTCTTTAAGCAACCATTTCCAGTAAACACTACATATATTAATAAATGAAACAACTGTATGCGGCCATTTACTTATTTCGCCATATTGTTTCCTGAAAATATGATAAATTGCTCTTTCAAGATTATAAGGGTCACCCCAATTCATCAATGGTTTTGCATTTGCTCTGATTATTAAATATAAATAAGTGGATAAACCGATAAATATCAGCAACAAAATATATTTTAAAATACTAAATTTTAGCCAGTTTCTTCTATAGACATAGATGAATATTAGAAATGAGGGTATAAATAAACTAAGTGTATTATGGTTCGCTAAACCAAATCCCAGAAGTAAACCAAATAAATTTGGACTATTTATTAGTAAAACATAAAAAAGAGATATTATGAAAAATGTATTTAAGGTATAAATTCCCCCTTTCACATGCAAACTAGCCGACCAAAATGTTGAAGAAAAAGCAAACAACAAAGAAGCGAATAAAGTGGGGAAAGTGAAAGAAGTGGTTGAAGTGGAAAAAGTGAATAAAGTGGATAAAGTAAGGAATAATAATAATATTGTCAGACTCCCAAAAAACGCAGATAGAAGATTTATCCTAAAAGCAATATTGCTTAAAGGCAAATAAGTAAATATTTTTCCTAAAATAGTGTATAGCGGATAACCTGGTGGATGTGAAATGCCTAAAGTATATGCTGCCGAAACAATCTCGCCATCATCTCCAATATATAAAGTGGGACAAATTGTTAGTAAATAAAAAAATAAAGAAATAATAAAAGGTAAAACAGTTATTAATTTTGATTTTTTCATAAATTTTTTTGATTTATCAGGTTTTTTCTTTAATTCCTTTTACTTTATTAAAAACTTCAAAGACTAACTCCTTAATTCCAATTAATTTTAAAGATGAAATACCAATAAGTTTTATTTTCTTTTTGGCTAAATATTTTTTCAACTTATTAAATTTTTTTTTTGAAGTGGAAATATCTATTTTGTTCGCAACTACAACCTGCGGCTTTTTAATAAGTTCACGGCTATATAATTTTAACTCCAGATTTATATTCTCATAATCAAAAACAGGGTCTCGATCAAAAGTAGCCACATCTATTAGATGAACTAATATCAATGTTCTTTCTATATGTCTTAAAAACTCGCCTCCTAATCCAGTTCCTGCTGAAGCTCCTTTTATCAGTCCTGGTATGTCAGCCCAAACAAAACTTACTCCCTCTTCTATCCTAACCACACCCAGATTCGGAGATAAAGTAGTAAAAGGATAGTCTGCAATTTTAGGATTTGCATTTGAAATTTTAGAAAGAAGTGTGGATTTACCAACATTCGGATAACCGATTATACCTACATCAGCCATGATTTTTAATTCAAGTATTAAAGTCCTTTCTTCTCCAATGACTCCTTTTTCCGCAATCATAGGAGCTTGAAATGTAGAACTTTTAAAAGATGTATTTCCTCTGCCACCTTTTCCACCTTTGACAATAAGCAATGTTTGGTTATGTGCAACTAGATCACCAAGAATTTCATCTGTATTAAAATTTTTCACAACCGTACCAAGTGGTACTTTAATAATTAAATCATCGGACCATCTTCCATATCTATTTCTTCCTTCACCAGACCCACCTCTTTTCGCTTTAAAAATAGGTTTATATTTAAAATCTATAAGCGTTGATAAATTCCTATCTCCCCATAATATTATATCTCCGCCTTTCCCTCCATTCCCACCATCAGGACCGCCTTTAGGAATATTTTTTTCTCGTCTAAAACTAATACAACCATTTCCACCATCACCTGCTTTAACAAATATTTTTACTTTATCTATAAACAAGATATGCCTCGCTTTGTTTGATTATGATCGGTACTCGGGGTCGTCTCTGGCCCAGAGGATTTACGTTCCTATTTAGTTACAATCCTAACAAAAATTTCGTTGGCAATGTTTTCATCAACAGCAAACTGACTGTGACCAACATTAAATAAATAAGATGGAAAATTTTGTATCAATTTAATCTCCATTCCAGGCAGTATACCCATCGCCATTATTGTTCTTAGTTTGCTCTGATCATCTGCTTGAATATAAGCAATCTTGCCTTCCTCACCAACTTTTACCTGCGCCAATGGAGAAATAACTCTAATATCTTTATAGGTTTTTTTCTCTCGACAACATTTTCCTGGTGGTATACGACTGCCATGTGGACATATCTTAGGATGTCCTAAGAGTCTGCAGATATTTTCATCAATTCCCCTGTGAAGATGGTGCTCAAACTGGCAAGCAGATTCGTGAACAAGACCTCCTTTAACATCTAAAATATCAACTAAAAGCCTTTCGGCCAATCGATGCCTTCTAACTACATCTTCTGCTTCTTTTTTTCCTTCTTCAGTTAACTTAACTTCATTTGAATCTATATTTATTAACTTTAAATCCACTAATTCTTTTACATTTAAATTTAAATCGTTTTTTTTAACCGATTTTTGTTTATTCTCAATAATTTTTATCCATAATTCTTCCAATATCTCTTCTGTTTTTTCACTTATCATTTTTTTTTCTCCTTTTATATTTATATTATTATCCTAAAAACATTAAATATTAAATTTAAAAAATATCCAGTAAAAAAAGCAATAAAAAGAACAACAACAGCAATAGTCGTACCTACCCTCCAACCACTTTCTTTAATAGTTGCTAAAAATTGAGCGACACAAGGAAGAAACAGTGTCATTGTAATCACAGATATAAGGAGTTGATTTCCGTTAAGTAATCCAGATTTGTTCAGATCATAAAGGCCGGCGGCTCCATAGTCCCTTCTAAAAAATCCAAATAAATATGAAACAGAAGCTTCTTGAGGAAGCCCAATCCATTTAACCGGATAACCTACTAACCTTATTATTATATCAAATATTCCAGTAATCTGTCCAACCCATATAAAAAAACTAACCAGAATAAACAATGGAAAAACTTCTTTAAAATACCATTTTACACGAGTATAAGTTTTAATTAAAACATTAGTAATCTTCGGAAATCTTAGAGGAGGCACTTCCATAAAAAATACAGGCAACTCTCCTGTCATGATTTTTGAAGCAAAAAACCCTACTAAAAGAAAAATTAAAGAAATTATCCCAAGCCATAAAACTAACGCTTTTGGATTATTACTTAAAAGTCCAAAAACTACTCCTAATTGAGCAGAACATGGAATACACAGAGAAAGAAGAAGTACGGCCATAATCCTTTCCTTTCGTGTAGGTAAAGTTCTTGTTACTACTACCGCCATTGTACCACATCCAAAACCAAGTACCATGGGAATAACCGCTCTACCACTTAACCCTATATTTTTAAATAATCTGTCAATTAACATGGCTAATCTTGGCAAATATCCCGAATCTTCGATAATAGCAAATACAAGAAAAAATGTCCCTACTATTGGTAAAATAATTGCTACTGCATATCTCATAGCAAGTGTAATTAGACCATAATCATGAACAAACAAATCCTGCAATACCTTCCATGGAAAAATATATTCAATAAAATTTGTTGCGGGTGGAATAATAAATTCTCCAAAAACTTTATCTTCAATAAAATTAACTAAAGTTCCTGCACCAAACTCACCAACAAATTTATACAACCCAAAATAAAGTATTATAAAAGCCAATATATACCCTGTTAATGGCTTCATGGTCATCCTGCTTAATGTTTCAGCAAAATCCATACCCTTAAGTTTCGAAAAATTCTGAGATTTATGGACAATAATAGAAGCATTTTTCTGTCTTTCAAGAGATATTGTATAATTCAAAGAATTGGAATATTTTTTTCTTAATTTCTTTATCAATTCTTGAATTACTTTATAATTTTCCGGCTCTTTTTCTTTAACCATATAATTTATTTGAGGATCATCCTGTAAAAGAAGAATAGATATGAATCTTTTTGAAACTATATATTTTTTTCTTAACTTTTCAGCACTAATCAATTTTATAAAATCTTCAATATTATTATCATAACTAAAATATTTGGCTGGTTTTGAAGTATAGTTGGATATTTTTTCTTTTAAAAGTTTTATTCCTTTCCCTAATGTCCCTATTGTTGAAACAATCGGTATACCTAATTCATTTTCAAGAGATTCAATATTTATCTTTATTCCCAATCTTTCAGCCTCATCCATTATATTAAGCACTAAGATAACAGGTAAATTAGCCTCAATAAGTTGTAAAGTAAAAGGCAACATCCTTTCTAAATTTTTTGCATCAACAATATGCAAGATTACCTTTGTTCTTTCATTTAAAATTATATCTCTTGCTACTTTTTCTTCTTCAGTAATGGATACAAATGAATACATCCCAGGAGTATCTACTACTTCATACTCGGTTTTATCTATAACTGTCCTACCCCTATATGCTTCTACCGTTGTTCCAGGATAATTAGAAACAGTAGCATATACACCTGTTAAATTGTTGAATATTACACTTTTGCCAACATTTGGATTACCTACAATTATTATTTTATTTTTATTTGAAGTTTCCATATTCATAACTTTCAATAATGTAACCAAATAATATTATGACTTACTTTAATGTAAAATCAATATATTAGGAATACTTGATTGCAAAGCAATCAGAGTAGGAATAGTTGCCCGCATTAGGCGGGCAGACTATGACTTTCCATAATGTAAATAAATAATACTAGGAATAGTTGGTTGCATTGGCAACCAGTAAGTATTCAGTGAAAGCCCTCTAATTTTTAATTCCCCCTTAATAAAGGGGGTTAGGGGGTTGTTCTTTTAACGCTTAAATTTCATGAATTCTAATAATCGTTGCCGTTCCATATCGTATTGTCTAACAACAACCCCCTTGATCCCCCTTAACAAAGGGGGAATATGGGAATATAATCCTCACGGCTTTTACTGACTATTTACGGCAACCAGACTATGACTTTCCATAATGTAAATAAATAATACTAGGAATAGTTGGTTGCATTGGCAACCAGACTATAAATTATACCAGAATATTCTTTAAAATGAAAGAAAAAGGATTTTTTTGAGTAAAAAATGGGTGTCCCTATTTAAAATCTGTACCCACAAACATCAGAAGTAAGCCATTCGGATTTTGTTCTTGGATATTTTCTGCAGTTTAAAGGTCTGATAAGATAGATAAGACAAACTATATTTTTATCTTTTCCAATTTTTAAAAATGGACAAACATTTGGCAACCTACAACACCTTCCACATCTAAGACACTGTCCAATCCTGTTTTTATCAATAGGCAAAATTGAAGTAAAAGTCCTTTTTATTTTTGCTACCAATGTGTTTTTACTATTCATCTGGACTATGATTCTCTCACATAATTCATCAGACCACCGGATTTTATTAAACTTTGCATAAACTCCGGATAAGGCTGGATACTATATATTACCCCAGAAGATATATTTTTTATAATACCTTTTTCGATATCTATCTCTAACTCATCACCTTCTTTAACATTTTTCACCACTTCTTCACTTTCAATTATAGGCAGTCCTATATTGAAAGAGTTTCTATAAAATATTCTTGCAAAACTTTTAGCCATAACACAGGAAATACCTAAAGCTTTTATGGCCAGGGGTGCATGTTCCCTTGAGGACCCACAACCAAAATTTTTTCCAGCAACAATAATATCTCCAGGTTTTATTTTTTTTACAAAGTTAGCGTCTATATCTTCCATAACATGCTTGGCTAATTCTTTTGGAATAGATGTATTTAAATACCTGCCTGGTATTATCTCATCAGTATTTACATTGTCTTTAAATTTCCAAACTTTTCCTTTAAACTTCATATTGTCCTTTTAAATAAATATCCCCCACCACATTTAGTAGTGGGGGACATTTTTTGCATTCCACATTCAAGGTTTGACCCCAATTCTATTTTTCAGGTATAGTTATCACGGCATTAAACTTTGGGTCGGGTGATATAGACTGTTCCATTCCAGATGGATTTACCGATGTTACTACATAATAATATGTTCCACCTCTCCTCTTTTTACTCATATCTATCCAACTTGTTGCATCTCCACTTATTCCACCTGCAAATGGCTTTCTATCTTCTAAATTTTCTATCGGCTGCACATCCCTGTACACATTGTAGCTAAATATCCCATTCGCTCCAAATGGTAAATCCTTGCTCCAGTCTATCTTTACATCCATATCCCCGGCCATACTCGCCTCTAATATACTTATCCATGGCGTATCCTTACATCTCGGCGGTGCATAATCTGCTATATGTGGACTTACCAATATCTGTAATTCTATCCTGTCTGTTATTGGATTCGTCGACTTAAATAACAACCCTATTAAAGGTATATCCCCTATAAATGGTATCTTAGTCTCTGATATCGTCGTCCTATCCTTAAACATCCCTCCCAGTCTAATGGTCCCTCCATTGTTCACAAATAACTTCGTCCTGACTTCCCTGTTGTCTATTCTTGGGACAGTACCTGAAGGTGACCATACAAATCCTGCTATCTGGTTCAACTGCGGATTTATCTGCACACTTATCGTCCCATCCCTCTGACTCTGCGGTGTTACTGTTAATATTATAAACACATCCTGATATGTAACAGTTGTTGTTACGTCGCCATCATCATCCTCACTCGTTAACACCAGTGGCTCCTTAGTGCCAACCTGTATCCTCGCCTCTGTCCCATCCTCAACCAATAGATCCGGCTCTGCTATCATATCTATACTCGTGCTACCAGTAGTCGCAAATAACTGTGATACTATTGTATCCATTCCATTTGTCCATGAGAATGGACCTAAGAAAAATCCTCCTCCACCAGATATAAGCGAGGCTGTCGCAAAACTTGTCCCTGTCCATGCTCCAGTCCCTGTTAATGTCCCTCCTCCTATTGATATCCCCGCCCCCTTTGTATACTGGGCATCTATCGATAATGTCGTATCTACTACCTTACTTATCTCTATTAACTTACTTTTTATGGCTATTAACTTCGCTTTCCTTTCAGGGTTATCTAATTCCTTTAACAAATTCTCCACCCCTTCAAATACTGATGGGTCATCTGTTATGATTAACGAGTTCGTCCCTATATCTACACTTATTACCCCTTCTTTTGTTAATACCCCTTTTACCTGTCTAACCAATTCTCCTGCGGTCGCATATGTTAAGGCATATAACTTCGTTATCCTTGGCGTCAATATAACCCCAACAGCCCCTTGCTTTTTTATATGATATACTCCTCCCTCATCCTTCTTGAATTCTAATCCCTTAGGCTGTAAGACTAAAGTTAATAACGCCTCTAACTCTGTCCTCTCTGTTAACTTTAATGTTACCAATCCTAAGTTCTCCATATTCGACACTTCTATCGAGTATGACACCACCCCTGCCTTCAGAAATATCGTCTCTAACGCTGTCTTTATCGGTGTATCAGTAAACTCTAATGGTGGTTCTACATATACTTGTGTTTGAGCCCAACCAATAGAACTAACCAACATTAACATACATCCTATCAAAATCTTTTTCATATCACTCCCCTCCTCGTTTCTCCTTGTTTCTCCTTATTTCTTGTAGTCGCAGGCTTTAGCCTGCGTATCGAGACTACCCTGTATTTCACCACCTCCTTCTAACTTGAATTTCCCTTCTACTATATTAGTAGCATTTTTTTGAAATTTGTTCAGCTTTTTTTACTTTTTAAATGGAATATCTGATGTTACACCATTATTATCTAATATAATAAGATCCTTATTGTCATCTTTTTTTATTATTTTTAAATTTTCAAAACCTGGTATAGATTCTTTTTTTATAGACCTAAAAGGTCCTTTACCTATGAATGCGTGATATGTCTTACCATCAACATCAACACTTACTAAATCTGTCATAATAATTAGAAACCTAATATTCTCTGGTTTGGGTGGCGGTGGCGGTGGCGGTGGCACCGGCACTGAAAGTATGGATCTTACTCTTTGTTCAATATTATTATCATACTTAACAACTTCTTCCTTAAGAACTCTTTTCTCTGTTACTCTTGAAACTCTGGGAAGTGATTTCACTACCTTTATTTCACTACTTTTACGAGTTTTAGATAAAACTTCTTTGATCTTGTTTTTCAAGACTACACTCACCAAACTGGTCTCAGACAAAACTTGATTAATATTATTTTTTAACTCCTTAGATTCTGGTGTTAAATCTTCCTTCAAAATATTCTTTATATCTACTTTTAATTGTTCATCACTTAAATTAGATTTATCTAATATTTTCTTAATATTATTTTTTAACATAACCAGAGGAGTTTCAGAAAGTATCGAATGAATCCTATCAATTAATCCCTTGGATAACTGATAACCATTTACAGTCATACTTACTCTAACTGAATCAGATTCCCCTCCTCCTGATAAACTTAAACTGGCTACATTAATATACTTTGAAGAATTCTCTAAACAGTAAAGAAATGCAAGTAAATTACCCAAACTCATTCCCATGTCAATCCTTAATGGTTGTTTAGTAAAAACAACTTTCATGTTTTTACCTTTTTGTGTTAGAATAAAATCGTTCTCTTTAAACACCCCTTTTTCCACAAAAAAATCTGCAACTTCATCAGGTACGGAGAATATTTTTTCTTCAAAAGATGTCGGAGACGGAGAAGCAGATATTTCTTTCCCTTTAAATGTAGTCGCCATTGTTTTAACATATTCAACAAAATCGGACATTTCATTTTGAGCCACAAATTTGTCTAATAAGATCTCGCAAACTTTAGGCAAGGTGCTGTAGGCTAATTTAATCTTATCCGCTTCGCTTTTTAAGGTTAAAGCTTTTTCATACTTTTTAGCATTACTTCTTCTTTGTCCAATCTTGTTTTGTAAATCATTAGAAATTAAAATAAACATTATTATTAAAATTATTAAAATTCCCAGATTAACAGAATATATTATAATATCTGTTTTGTTTATATTAAATTCTTCCAACCAAATACTTAATCCTTTTTTTTCACTACTTCCCGACATTCTTTCTCCTGTCTTCACGTTTACCTGTTGAAAATGTTATGTCTTCTCCTGAAGGTCTAGTAGCCGGAGCTGTTAAACCTTTAAAATATTTAGATTGCTCTGTATTATCAATAAATTGTTTTACCTGGTCATTTTTTTTGGGACATTTACCGTTTGTCTTAAAACCACTCATATCCCACGAAGCATGGCTAAGTTGTGTCTTATCCGGGACTAGACTTACAAGTTCATAAATTATACTATTCCAAGGGATCATATTCTTTTTTACATATCCGTACTCTCTTTCTGTCTCTTTAAATGAATCAATAGCTTGACTCATTTTATAAAGTTCATTGGTTTCCGCCGAAATTGCTAAAAAATCTGATTGTAATATTTTTATTTCCTTTACAACTTTTCCTCTTTCATTAAATTTACACACAGAACCAGCAAGTAATATTAGAAACAATATACTAGCCACTGTCATTATAGAAAACCTTCTGCTTTTTAATTTCCTACCTATTATTATTTCTACAGGAAGTAAATTTACATTATTCTTGACGGGTAATAAGTTTCTAAGGGCAGCACCTATGGCCACATCCAGAAAGCAAACTAATGAATTTAATTTCTCCTCTTCTTTTTTTTCAAAGCTTATCAAATTTTTATTTATTTTTTCAATATATACCTGTTTGCCAATTTTATCCATTAAATACTTGTCAATTCCTAATAAATTAGCACCTCCGCCACTCAGCAAAACATCAGCTACAGTTTTCCCAGGATGTTTGCTTTCATAAAAACCAAAAGCACCGCTTAATTGTCTTAAAAAATCTTTTATTTTAGGTTCTAAAACCTGAAAAACCTTCCGCGTAGATTCATCCTGTGAACCAATATCCTTAGAAAAATCCAACCCTTTAATAAATTCAATAGATTCTTCCCAGTTTTTATTTAAAACTGATTGAACTGTCTCAATTGTATCATTTACTCCCCAGGGAACATTTAAACTGAGTCTTAAATTGTTTCCCTCTAATATATTAATGGCTGTAGTTTCTGCTCCAAAATCTATTTTAGTCCATATTTTCTCTCCGGGTACTACCGAATTAAAACAAGAGAAATTTATGCCAGCCAGCACATTGGATTCTAATATATCTACAGAAAATTTTAAATTCTCAACAATATCTAAGTACCGATTTACCACTTCCTTCTTTGAAATAACAAGAACCACATCCATTTTTTCTTTTCCATCTGTTTTAATCTCTTCTTTTCTTCTAAAAACCTGAGAAATATTAATATCCCATATCATTTCCTTTAAATCAAATGGAATGTAGTCTGGTTGTCCTCCCCATTTTAATGCTTCTCGTAAAGATTTTTCTGGTATTAAAGGCATTGAAATTGTTCGGACATTATCTTCACCTTTGGCCACTGTAGATATTACATTAAGCGGCTTAATTTCCTTAAAAATTTTGCTTAATATTTCTAATATTTTACTCTTTTTAATATCCGGAGATTCCAAATCTTTAGGTGAGAGATTATAATTTTCTATAAAATACCTTTCTATTTTTACACCATGCTGAGTTTTTCTTAATTGAACTACTCTCAACTGGCTGCTGCCTATATCTATTCCTGTGCTTATATTCTTGGCCAAGTTCTTTTACCCCTTTCTTTCGCAGGCTAAAGTCTGCGACTACATTAATATCTTATCCGAAAAAAAAATGCTTTTGCAAAAAAATTAGACAAAAATGGACTTGGGCGTTTGTTAGTCTCCTCTGGCTGTTCTTCATCTTCTAATGGGTTAAGTATTGAAAAATTAATAAAATGAATTGTTGTTGAAACAGTTTTTTCATTCACTTTTTCTCGTAACATTTCACCATATCTTCCATATACCCTATATTTTATTTCAACTTTCATGCTTCTTGCTGTTTTTAATGTTGAATAGTCCCCTCCACCTTCAATCTTTTGACCAAGATTATTGTATGCCTCAAACTTAATATTTGATATCAAAAACTCTTTTCCTTTTTCTTGTTCTAAAATTTCTTCAAGACCTCCCTGGTCAGTAACCTGCTTTCCATATGTTGAATCTCTCATATCATCCGGGTACCCTCGCCAGGCTGGATCTATATCCTCACTGTCATTTGGCTTCTGACTGTGGCTAAATCTCTGCCACCATTCATACTTATCTATTTCTTTTTTTAGAATTGAAAATGATATACCTCCAAAATCTTTTGATTCTTCTGTCTTATAATTTACAACATTTCCTTCCACTAATTTATCATTGGTATTTGAATCCGTCTTTACAATTCTTCTATTAAATATCTCAAATTCTAATTCATCTTGATTTTCTGATAAAGTATTTAACCTTGATAAAAATTGCAAATCATCCGCTATTCTAGAAAAAAGCGTCCTGACATACATTTGTTCTTGAATAGAATCTGTTCCCCTTTTAAAGAAGGTAGAAGATATAAAATAAGCCATATAAATACCAAGCATGACTAAAAAAGATAATCCCATGGCTACAACTAATTCTAATAATGTAAACCCCGCACCCTTTAGTGGTGCGTGGGTAAAACCACTTTTTTTATTATTAGAGGGTTCCATAATTATCACCTCTTAACAAATCGCTGTAAAATCTACGGGGATAACATAGTTTCTAAAACATACTCGTCGCTTTTAAATTCACCCTGCGGATCAGTCCATTTCACAGACACCCAAAGATGCACTAAAACAGGGTCAACATCGTTCACTTGCCATTCTACTACTCGAACATAATTTGCTCTCTCATTAGATGCCTTCTTTATCTCATCTGCACCTTCTGTAGCCGAAGTCTCAGTGACTAATACTTCTTTTATTGTTATTTTAATCACTCCCATATCAACTAAATCATATGGGGTTATCTTTTTTGTCTTTAAATCATTGATGTAGGTTTCTCCATCATCTTTATACTGTAAACCAATATACAAAGGATTCTCTATACTTGATAATCTTACCATCTCATTTTTTGCAAGTCGGACACCTTCATCCTGTATATCTCCTCTTGTAATATTTTTATACCCATGGAAGAATATCTGAACAACAAAAGCATATAGAAGCGCGACAAAAGCCATGGCAATTAGAACCTCAATAAGAGTTAAACCTTTTTCACTTTTCAAAAATATTTCTTTATTTTTTATTTTCATTTAACTTACTCCTTGACTTTCCATAATATAACCAAATAATACTAACCCTGTACCTGAACCTGCGAATGGTACAGGGTTAGGAATAAAAAGGTTGCCCCTTTGATGTCTCCTATTCTGCTGGTACCTCTTCTTCTGCTGGTGTATCTGTCTCTTCTGCTGCTGCTTTTCCTCCAGACTTTAACGAATGTCTACTTGGGTTGATTGGTGGCTCTATATCATCATCTGACCCTTTCTTGCCATCAGGTCCATTACTACCTAATAAATAGTTGGATGCTGTCTTCCCTTCTCCACTCCCTGTATCACCCTCTCCTCCGGCATAAAGTGGTTGATATTCATATGACATGTGCCATGGGTCCATATTTGAACCCTCTGATAAATATCCTTCTGTGATCAAAGTTATTAACTTCTCTGGATAATACTTATAATGTGTGTAATACAACTCCAAAGATGATTGCACTCCTCTTAATGATGCACTGCAGGATTGTATTTCTGACTCCCTTCTTGTCTTAAGTAAATCAGGTATGACTATAGCAATAAGTAACCCGATTATGGCTATGACTATCATTAACTCTATTAGCGTAAATCCTTTCTGTTTTTTCATTTAATTTTCACCTCCTTTTTTATTTTTTTTAATAAGGTTTTACTTTACTCATCTGGGAATACATTCTAAATATTGGTAAATATAAGGACACAACTATAATGGCCACTACTCCGGCTAAGCCTAATATTAAAAGTGGTTCTATAATAGATACAAGTGCTTGAGTTGATATCTCTACTTCTTCTTCATAAAATTCTGAAATCTGTTCTAAAACTTCACCAAGTTTTCCAGTCTGCTCGCCAACATTAACCATTTGAACAACTAAAGGTGGAAAGAATTTCCCTTTCTTTAATGTATCTGCTATTTTTTCTCCTTCTTTAATTTTTTCTCTGGCTTCCAGGATAGAAGATTCTACTGGCTTATTGCCAACTATTTTTGCAACTAAACTTAAGGATTCAAGTATAGGCACACCATTACTGACTAATATTCCTAATGTTTGAGAAAATTTTGCAAATATAACTTTTTGAAGATATGATCCTAAGACCGGAATCTGTAAAATAAATTCATCAATCTTATATCTACTTTTTTCAGCTTTAAGCAAACTCCTTAATCCTAAAATTATAAACACTAAAGCAATTGCTTCTATAATAAAATATGGCATGGCAAAAACATATTTGCCTAATAGTTCCCTGCTAATAAAAATCATAATTTTTGTTATTAGCGGGAGGTCTCCTTTAAATGTAGCATACATAGATTCAAATTGTGGGATAACACCTACCATGATGAAAGTAATAACAACAATACCTACACAAATAACAAGTACCGGATAAATCATGGCGGCTTTAACTCTACTTACCAATCTTGCTGTTCTTTCCATAAACCTTGCTGTTCTAACCAAAATTTCAGGAAGTTTTCCAGAGGCTTCTCCTGCTTTAAGCATTCCGATATAAAGAGGGCTAAAAATTTTAGAATATTTTCCTAATGCTGTTGAAAGAGGAGTACCAGAGATAACATCAGAACGAACTTGCTTTATCACATTTTGAAACTCTACATTCTGTATCTGACCAATTAAAACTTCCAAACACTGTTCAATCGGAATTCTTGCTTTAACCAGGGTGGCTAATTGTCTACTGAAAAGTAAAATATCTGCTCTCTTTATCTGACCCGCAGAAGCTTTCTTAAACCACTCAGCCACAATCCATTTTCTTTTTAAAGTTGTGACCATTAATCTTTGACGCTGAAGTTTTGTGGCAGCAGAGTCTTTACTTTCTGCTTCCATTACTCCTTTATATTCCTTACCATCAGCATCAACTGCTATATATTGAAATATTGGCATTTTGCCCGCCTCCAATTCCTTTAATCAGGAATATTTATAATGTATTTTACACAATTTTTTTTAATTTGTCTATACTTTTTTAGTAAATATTCAGTAAAAGCCCTCTATTTTTTAATTCCCCCTTAATAAAGGGGGTTAGGGGGTTGTTTAATTACAAGTTTCAGTTTGCTAAACAATATTTTATGGTTAAGTTCTCTTACACGAAATTTCAATTTTGAATTATAATAAACATTCATAACACAACAACCCCCTTGATCCCCCTTAACAAAGGGGGAATACGGAAATACAATCCTCACGGCTTTCACTGATGATTTACCTTCTGTCCCTCTCTATTCTAGAGCCGTTCCGGCTACTTTTATAACCTCATCAACAGTAGTTATTCCTCTTAAGGCCAGCGATACACCTCTTTGGAATAATGTACGCATTCCACGTTCCATGGCAACTTTTTTTATTTCATGTGGTTCTACTTTCTTAGCCACTAAAGTTTTTATCTCATCATCCATCATCATTATTTCAAAAATAGCTATACGACCACGGTAACCCGTGTTTCCGCAGATTTCACATCCTTTTGTTTTGTAAAAAGTAATATTCTTTTTCTCTAAAACTACACCAAATGTAGCCAGTTGCGCATCCGGTGTCATCTCGTAAGATTCTTTACAATGCTCGCAGGATTTTCTTACAAGTCTTTGAGCCATAACCATAATAACACATGAATTGATTAAAAACGGCTCTATACCCATATCTATTAATCTTGTTACAGAACTTGGAGCGTCATTAGTGTGAATAGTGCTAAAAACCAGATGTCCGGTTAAAGCAGAACGAATAGAAATATCTGCTGTCTCAAAATCACGCATTTCACCAAGTAAAATAATATCAGGGTCATGCCTTAAAAAACTTCTAAGCACCCTGGCAAAAGTTAGACCAATTTCTTCCTTTACCTCAACCTGTCCTATGCCAAAGAAAGAGTATTCTATTGGGTCTTCTATGGTTAAAATATTATCTTCCATACTATATATTTTATTTAAAGAAGCATAAAGTGTGGTGGTTTTTCCAGAACCAGTTGGTCCACTTATTAAAATCATTCCATATGGTTTATTTATTGCTTCCGCAAATTTTTTCAGATCATCACCTTCCATCCCTAACTTTTCTAAATCAAGAAGAGTAGCTCCTCTATCTAAGATTCTTAGAACAATTCTTTCTCCGAACTGATTTGGAATTATAGAAACACGAAAATCGACTTCTCTTCCTGAAACTTTTTTCGACATACGTCCGTCCTGCGGAAGTCTTGTTTCTGCAATATCCAATCTTGACATGATTTTTATACGAGAAATAATGGCCGGGTATAATGCCACCGGCGGGGAAGGAATTTCCCGCAATATTCCATCCTTTCTATATCTGATACGCATATTTTTTTCAAAAGGCTCAATATGAATATCAGTTGCTCTTTCCATAACAGCATTCATTATAATCAAATCCACTATTTTAATTATTGGTGCATCTTCTGCGATTTCCTGGAGTTTTTCTACTTCACCCGTCTGACCTTCTTGAAGTAACTTATTATCGATCTGTTTTACTATATCTCGCATCTCATCCGGTAGACCATAATACCTGCTGATGGCTATAGTTAAAGCTTTTTCACTGGCAATCACCGCTTTTACATTTTTATGAATTAAAAACTTTATATCATTTATAACTCTGAAATCAAGCGGGTCAACCATGGCTAAGAATACTGTATTATTTTCTACTTGATATGGCAATACCTTGGACCTTCGACAAATATCTTCCGGGATTAATTTGATTATCTCTGGCTCAATTATTGTATCATTTAAATTTACAGTAGGATAATCCAACTGTTTACCTAAAATTTTCAGCAAATTATCTTCAGTAATATAACCTAAATCTATTAAAGAATGTCCTAATCGTTTACCGGTGGCTTTTTGTTCAGCCATGGATTTTTCTAACTGGAGAGGTGTGATTAAACCTTCTTCTATTAATATTTCTCCTAAAGGCCTACCCAAGAATAACCCCCTTTTCTTCAAACCACAATTTATTAGTAATTATACAATAAATATTTGATTTTGTCAATACTTAATTTTGTGGAGTTTTCTCATTTAACGCAATAATTTTTTGTAATATTCTTCTATCAATTCCTTGTATTTTTGCGGGAATTTTTCTTTTAAAGCATCCATTATGTCTTCTCTAAACTCTTTTGGAGGTTTATATTCTTTTGGCGAAGGTATTTTCACATAACCTTCTAATGTTCCTAATATTCCTCCACCTCTGGAACCAACTCCCTTGGAAGGCGCAACTAAAAATAGTCCTCCACCTTCTCCTTCACCCATTTCACCCAGCCTATTTGATAACTCATCAGCACTTTGTTTTAATTTTTCTAAATAATATATAGATTCCTGCTCTTTTGAAATTGCACCTCTTAGATTTGAACGATCAAGGTTACTTTCTACGCCTTTCATTGACGAAATGGCCGAGATAGAATCATCTATCATTTCATTAATGGGTATTCCCATTTTAGAAAAATTCTCAAATTTTTCTTTAAGTTTACCTGTTCTTCCTGTAACATCTTTTTGTTTATTCATTATAGGCCACTTCTCTTTTTGGCTGATTTGAACTTTTCGAAGAGAACCTTTTTTTAATAGTTCTAATATTTCTGCTTCTTTATTTTTTATATTTTCAAACGATTGTTCAACAGATAAACCATCTTTAATTTTAAGTTCTCTTAATGATTTTTCTTTTAATAAATTTTCCATTGTCTTATCTTCTTTTTTTGTTTCACTAATCTTTTTATCTATATCCTTTAAATTATTATTTAACTGTCCTAAATAATCTTTTGCCAGTATTGAACCACTATTTGAAAAATTTATTATTTCTTCCAAATATTTAATACTATTTTTAATCTTTAAATTTAAAAACTCATTAGACACTTCTTGCATTCTGGGTAATATCTCATTTTGATTTAAAATTACCACATTTAATATTTCTTTAATATTTTTATTAACAACATCTTCTTTAAATTTTTTGGCAAAATCCAAAATATCTTTCTGCATCTTGGATAATTTCTTAAGCAATTCTTCTTGCTCCTTCAAAAGAGATTCTGTATCCAATTTATTTATTTTATTACTCTCGCTGTAAATTTCTTTTTCATCTTTCAGTAATTTATCCAATTCACCACTAAAACTTTTTGATTCGCCAAGCATATTATTATATCTACTATTTCTGCTTTTATTTAAAACTTTAGCCAATGTCTTAAGCAATTCAGATAGTTTTCTTGACAATTCCTTGGCTAATTTCTCTGCTTTTTCAAAATCGCCCTCTTCTATGCTTTTCTTAATTTCGTTAAGCAATTTACTAATTTCATTTAATCCTAAATCTTTAACATCTTCCTTATTAACAAAATCTTCAGAAATAACCTGTCCTAAAGATGCTAAGTCTTTTTGTAGCGAACGAAAATAAGAGTAAAGCATGTCTAAATCTCCCATTAATCTATCCAGATCAAATTTTCCTAATTCCTTGAATTTTTCAAGATTCTTTAAAAAATCCGCATGTTTACTATATAAATCCTGACTTTCTTTAAGCAAATTATCTAACCTGTCTTTCTCTAAGGGTGAAGTCATTTTCATAAAACTCTCTAATGTTGGCACCTGTAATTTTATTTTTTGAGAGCTTCCCACATTAGGGCCGGATTCTAAATCATTATCTACAACCTCAACATAAAAAGTTATACTCTCTCCAAAATTTAATCCAAGTTTACCGATATCCCACAGGTACTCAGAAATTTTATGGACCGCTGGGTTATCATTTCTCTCCAGGGATGATTTATAAATTTTATTATCTTTTTCTATAACTAAGTTTGATGAAGTTACTCCAAAATCATCACTAGACTCATAAATAACCTTTAATTCTGCATTGGGAGCAATCATTAAATCCTGCTGTGGAAAAATTAACACTACTTTAGGAACCTCATCTTTGATAACCTTAATCGAATGTAGCATATTTTCCTTGTTTCTATTTCCTCCCCTATCAATTAATTCAATCCAGTATTCAAAATCTTCTACTGCTTTTAATTTTATCTCTGGATAAATCCCATTTTTAACCTGCATCGTTAAATTTTCCAATATTCTATCCTGGCGAAATTTAAAGATGGCTCTACTTAATGGCTTATTTGATGTTCCAGATATAACCACCATCGAATTTTTCAATACCTCTGCCTTCCCTCCTTCTTCAATAACTTCAGGTTCCAAATTAGTATATTTAGGATAATATACTTTTACTTTAACATCTCCTATCTCTGGCAACTCTTTTTGTAAAAAATCTTTTGAAATTTCAACATCAGTTAAGGGATTAAACAACCTATCTAAAGATGTTTTTCCAATATAAGGCGGTAAATAAGTAATTGTAAAAAGAATAACTGTAGAACATAATCCGGATATTAAATACTTTTTAAGTTGAGATGTATCAAACACAGATGAAAGATTAACCTTTTTAATTCTATTTGCTACTCTTTTTACAAATTCCTCAATAATATCTTTTGATAAACCATATATTTTGTCTTTAGCCAAATCTCTTGACAACTGAACTGCATTTATAACATCATCTTTAAGAAATTTATTTTTTCTTTGAATAAGAAGTGCAATATCATCATCAGATATTAGTTTAAACAAGGGATGGATTGCAAAATAAAATAAAGAAACGGCTAATGTTACAAAAAATGAAATAAACGCAAAGTATCTTACAGAATAAGCAAATCTTACAAAGAAATCAAGCAGACTAAATAATATTAAATAAGAAATAATTACAAATATTGAAATAAATATCCCTTCAAAAAATCTTATGATTTTTAATTTTAATCTTATAATGGGGACAGACACCATATTTCGCTCCCGTTTTAATGTGCCATATAAAAATGGAGTCGGGGTCGTCCCTGACCCCGACACAATCTATATACTTTACTTCATCCCTTTTTGTTTTTTATAAGTACTCTCTTTATTTTTATAAGCATTTAAATAATTTGGATTGAGCTTTATTGCTTTATTATAATCCAAAATAGCTTTTTCATACTCTTCCATATTAGTATACAAAACACCACGATTATTATAGTATTCGGCAGAATCAGGTCTTAACTTTATGGCCACACTATAATCTTCTAATGCTTTATTATACTCTTTTTTATGGCCATAAACAATCCCACGGTTATTATAAAATTCCGCACGATCAGGTTCTAATATAATTGCTCTTGTATAATCTGATATTGCTTTATCATATTCTCCAATTTTGCTATTTGTAATTCCTTTATTATTATAAGCAGAAGATAAGTTTGGATTCAAACTTATTGATTTATCAAAATTAAAAATAGCGTTTTCATAATCACCTTTACGACTATAAACAATTCCTATATCATTATAAAACTCTGCATTATTTGGTTTTAAACTTATTCCCTGACCATACTCTAAAATTGCTTTTTCAAATTCACCAATTTCTCCGTAAACATCTCCAAGGTTTTTATAAACTTCCGCAATATCTGGAGTAATCTTTTTGGCCGTCTCATAATCAGATATAGCCTTATTATAATCACGCTTATTAAAATAAGCAATTCCCCGATTATTATATACCTCTAAATAATCGGATTTAATTTTTACAGCATTATTAAAACATAAAATTGCATTATCATATTTTTTTACTTCATTATAAGCAATTCCCAGAGAGTTAAATGCTTTTGCAGAATTTGGGTATTTGACTAAAACATCCTTCCATAATGTTAAACTATCTTTCCAAACTTTACACCTTTGATATGTTAAAAAAGACAAAATGATAAAAATAACTAATAAAAGAATTTTAACTATTCCTCGTTTTTTTAAATATACATAATAAAAACTTTCTCCCAGAATATAAAATAAACCTATAAAAGGGATATATGTATAACGGTCTGCTGGCACTGCTGCCCCCAGAGGTAAAATTTGCAAAACGGGTAAAATACTTATTATAAAAAACAAGCTTCCGAAAACTACTTTTTTAGACTTTCTACTTAAAATAATTATTAAAATAGCAATTATTAAAAATATAAATATAAATGGCAACATCCCAGACAAGGACGGATACTGATAAAAGCAGGAGAGTTTAATTGGAAATATAAATTTAAACAAATAAAAACCTAATCCATAACTACTAACAATTAAACTATTTAGTAAAGTATGCTCATACTCAGCTCTTACAAGTTTATCTGAATATTGAGCAAAAATTCCAATAAGACTAAATATAATAGAAATTAAAAAAAATGGAATTTTTTCTAATAGTATTTTCTTGCTAAATTTTCTACTAAAAAAGTAATCTAAAAGAAGAATCAATAACGGAAAAGTTATAGCCATTCCTTTAGATAAAAGTGACAGGATAAAAACAAATAAAGACAAAAAATAATATTTAATATTATTTTTCTTTAAATAAAAAACATAACATATCAATCCTATGAAAAAGAAAAACGAATATAAAACATCTTTCCTCTCCGCAATCCAGGCTACTGACTCCACATGTAGTGGATGTATTCCAAATAATAAAGAAACAATAAAAGAAACAAACACATTATCACAAATTAAAAAAATAAGCCAAAAGACTAATAAAACATTGAACAAATGAAAAACCAAATTTGTTAAATGATAAACGGTTGGATTTAACTTAAATAAATAATATTCAGTTGAATAAGATAAAAGTGTTAATGGATGATAATTGCCCAAATAAAAAGAGGAGAAGATTTTTTTTATATTATTTATTGATAATTCCCGGATATCTGGATTTTTAATAACATACCCATCATCATCCAAATTAGTAAACCCATTATTAAGACATGGTAAAAAAACAATCACCACTATGGTTATTAAAATTAGGGACAGCGCCCACTTTCTCATAATATTTTTTCCAGACGCATCTTATTCACCGTCCCATGTAAAATGGGACGCGACAATATAATAAAATCTGTCTTTAGAACGGCTTACATATTATATTTAAACTATATCATCTTGAATGTCGTATGTCAATAAAATAGACCCAGGTGAGAAAAAAATTCATTCGTCAGAGCTGATATATTTTTTTCACATAACTAATCTCATCATCTTTAGTTTTAATATTTCCATCAAGTTTATTATACAAAATTTCTCTGAAAATTTCCTTGTAAATAGGGCCTGGCTTTAATCCTATATTCTTTAAATCATCACCCGATAATTCAACCTTTGTTTTTTTCAATGTTGAAATATAAAGATGGAGTCTTTGTCTCACTCTTAAACTTTTTGACTTTGCCAGATAAAACAATAAACCCTCTACCGGGACATTAAATACTTCTTTATATATAAGACTATTTTTAAATTTCGCCCTATTTAAACAACTTATCACCTTCTTCTCGTTTTCTCTTATTAAAATTATTTTATGTAGTATATTTTTGTCAAACTTAAACCTTTCACATACTTCTTTTATCTCTTCTATATTTAAACAATCAACCAGAGATAAAAAATTTACAATCCACCTGTCTGTCTTTTCTTCCAAAAACAGCACTTCAACCACAAAACTATTTGTTACTTCCTTAAAAAGATGTTTTGTTTCATTCGAGATTTTTAAATTAGGATGAATGTATTTTAGAACATTTAATTCTTTCATTCTATTAATAGCTTTAAGTGGTAAATCCTCACCAAGTATTAAAACCATCTCGTCTTTTATCTTACGCGTAGCAAGTTTATCAAACATTTCTAATTCAAGAGCGTTTTTCAAATAGTTTTGAGTACTATTCTCTATTTTAAAACCGTACCTTTGCTCAAACCTTATAGCCCGAAATATCCGAGTAGGGTCTTCAATAAAACTCATATTATGCAAAGACCTGATTAACTTATTTTGTAAATCTCTTTGTCCACCAAAAAAATCAATTAATGTTCCAAAATCTTTTAAGTTTAGTTTTATAGCCATTGTATTTACCGTAAAGTCTCTTCTAAATAAATCATATTTTATTAAACTAAATTCAACTTGCGGGGCACTGGCTGGATACTCGTAAAATTCAACCCTTGAAGTTGCAATATCTATTTTAAATCCTTCTTTGAAATGGACAACAGCCGTTCCAAACTTTTTATACTTTTTAACACTTGCCTTAAATCTTTTAGCCAGTAAATTAGCAAATCCAATTCCATTACCTTCAATAGCAATATCTACATCGAAATTTTCAATATTCAGCAATAAATCTCTAACAAAACCTCCAACAACATATGCTTTTACATTGTTTTTTTCTGCAACCTTACATATTTCAATTAATAAATTATATAATTTTAAAGGCAACCTTTTCATCAATATATCTTTCACATTAATTATTTCTGGATGAACTTTTTCTAATTCTTTTTCAATTTGAATTATCTTTTCTTTAAATATTTCTTTATTAATATTCTTTAATACATCTGTCCTTGTAATTATGCCTTTAATTTGCAAGTTCTCATCTACAACTGGAATCTTACCAATATTCTCTTCAATCATAAGTCTTTGAATATCTAAAAATGGAGTTTCAGGTGTTACTGTCTTAACATTAGTTTTCATATAACCCGACACTTCTGCATTATTAAAATTATGTTGAATTGCTTTATCCAGATCAGTAATACTTACTATACCTTTAAGTTCGTTACCAACCGCTACCGGTAAACTACTATGATTGAATCTTAACATTATTTTCCTTGCTTCTTCACAGGTAATATTTGATTTTATGGTTAGCACTGGTTTGCTCATTATATCAGATGCTTTTAAAAAAGGTCTTACTTTTTCTTTCAAAACCTTTAATAAATTTTCTTTAGCCGATACTAAATCAGAACCCTTTAAAGTAGCCGCCGCTGCTACTTTATGACCACCTCCACCAAATTCTTTAAGAACTTCTCCAACATTTACTTCTTCTATATTGCTTCTGGCTATAATATGTATTCTATTCGGAAGTTTCACCATGGCAAACAAACAATTCAAATTACCCATATCTCGTAATTTATGAACGACTAAGGCTATATCCTTTACAAAATAAGAAACCTCTGCTTCGGCTATTCTAATAGGAAAATTATTTATCTCATATGTCTTGATTGAAGAAAGCAACTTACGAAACAACAAATCCTGTTCGAGTGTAAAACCTTCTTTCAAAAAATCTTTGACTATATTCACATTTACTCCAAATTTAATTAAGAAAGCCATCATTTCAAATTCTAATGGAGTCACAGAAGCAAAACTAAAAAATCCGGTTTCTTCATATAAGGCTATGGCAAAAAGCGTGCCTTCAACTGTGTTAATACTTATGTCGTTTTCTTTAAAATATTTTAAAAACAATGTAATGGTTGCACCAAGATGCAAATCTTTTCCGAGAATCTCGCCTTTTATATCATCCTCACCCGGTGGATGATGGTCGTAAACACAAATCTTTAATCCTTCTTTATTTAAGATTTTGCCAATCTCTCCTATTCTTTTAGCTGATTTAGTATCAACTATAATTAGTTCAGTAATTTCTTCCAAGTTAATATCTTTCAACTTAAAAACTTTAAAATGCTCATGGTAAAGTAAAAGAAATTCTTGAACTTTTTTCTCACAACTTCCGGGAAATACCATTTTTGCGTCTGGATATATTTTCCCAGCTGCGACCATTGAGGCTAACGCATCAAAATCTGCATTTATATGGCTGGTTATAATTTTCATTATGACAATTATATAATAAAATTATCAAAAATTCCACTTAAAATATAAAAATATGAAAAAGTACTTGCACTTTATTAAATTATCTGTTAAAATATCTTCTAATAATTTTTAACTTCTATTTTTTGGGCCGGTAGCTCAGCTGGTAGAGCACCGCCCTTTTAAGGCGGGCGTCGCGCGTCCGACTCGCGCCCGGCTCACCATATATAGAAGGAGAAAAATGGCAAACTTAGAAAGGAAAAGTTACCAGATTTGGGGTAAAAAAAGGGACTGGGCATTAAATAAATTTAAAAAAGTTTTAAAAAAATGGAAAATAAACATGCCCAAGGTAAAACCCCAGGTATTAGATTTAGGATTAGACAATTTTTATAAAGTTGGCTTGATTGAATATTGGGTAGCCAATGAAAACAAGGAGGGCTACTGTGGAAAATTTCTTTTCGTTTTCAATGGTCAGACATGCCCGTATCATAAACATAATTTCAAACATGAGACTTTTTTTATTTTAAAGGGAAAAGTCAAAATGAAAATACACGGAAAAGAAAGTATTAAAAAACAAGGCAATCTTGTCATGGTGCCACAAGGCAGTTACCATTCTTTCATAGGATTAGGTAATGCTCTTCTTCTTGAAGTATCAAAACCCTGCAAACCAAACGATAATATTTTTGAGAATAAAAAGACCGGGGAAAAAGGAATTATGTAAATTTAGCGGAAAGACAGGATGAATCTATGCGAAAATTAAAACTATATCTTGATACTTCAGTTTGGAATTTCTTCTTTGCCGACGATGCTCCAGAGAAAAGGGATATAACCAAGATATTTTTTTCTTCCATCAAAGAAAACATTTATGAGATTTTTATTTCCGAAGTAGTAATTAGAGAAATAAATGGGACAGCCACATTTATTTTATGCCAATAAAAAATAGTCGATGTCCCTAAAATATACTCTGTGACAATTAAAGGGGACAGTGACCTTTATTTTGTCTTTTTACTCATACACCAATTTAATAGTCGCTGTCCCCTTTACCCGCAAACAAAGTATAATGGTGATAAACATCCAAAGGAAAGAAAAACTCATTATTTTTTTTCTTTTATTTTATTCATTAAGTACTCTTTTGGTTGTTTTAAAATGAACTTTTACTAATTTTAATAATATCTCTTCACCAAACTTCTTTACTAATCTCTTGGCCGCATCTTCAACTCCAGAAGATGCACCTTTAGGAAGATTAATTCCTATATCTTTCCCCAATTTATCTAATCTTGTTATATACTCTGCTCTGGCTATGATTGATGCCGCCGCCACTGGTAGATACTTTTCTGCTTTAATCTCTTGCTTAAGCGTAATTTTTTTTCCCTTCTTCATTAAAGCGTTTAATATAAATCTTTCATTGCCAAATTTATCAGATATGGCACAATTACATTTAACTTCATCTAATAAATTTTCTATAACTCTCGCGTGCCCCCAGGCAAGCATTTTATTCAAATTCTTAATCTTTTCATACATCTCATTATATCTTTCAGGATTTATAACGACTATCGAATATTGAGTATTCTTTTTTATGTCTTCACTTAGAATTAATACACGATTATCAGATATTAATTTACTATCTCTTATATTAAGTCCAGACAACTTTTTCTCTATATTATCATCTATATAAACACCGGCAATAACAAGAGGTCCAAAATAATCCCCTTTACCTGACTCATCTATACCAATAATGCCATTATTCATGAATTATCAATCTTTACTAAATGCTATTTTTGTAAGTATTCAGTGAAAGCCCTCTATTTTTTAATTCCCCCTTAATAAAGGGGGTTAGGGGGTTGTTTAATTACAAGTTTCAGTTTGCTAAATAATATTTTATGGTTAAGTCCTCTTACACGAAATTTCAATTTTGGATTA
>JBDRBU010000033.1:0-6337 GCA_043822305.1 Candidatus Firestoneibacteriota bacterium | reverse complement strand
TACCTTTTTTTAATGAAGATTGGATTAAACTTGAAAAGATAGCTAAATATTACAGAGAAAATGAAGGGATTAAAGTAAGCCCCGGTCAAATAGCGTCTGTTTTAATTCATAATAATCTCTTTCCGAAAACTTTATAAAAACTTCTCATTTTAAAATAGTATAAAACCGTCCAGGTAAAACTTCCAATAAACAGCAGAAAATAAGTATCCATAACATATCCGTCTAATACGATGCTTACATTTTTGTTTTTATGGGAGTAAAAATAATTTCAAAGGTTTTATAACCGCTGCAAGAGGTGGGAGAATTTGTTTTCGGGACTGTTATTATCAATATTTCGTGCCTATGTAAGTTTCAATAAATTATCGCTGACACTTCATGAAGGAGACGCTTAATTATTTCTGGCTATGCATCCGCCTCACCTCGCAAATACTCCCTAAACAAATTATGAAAAAGCCTGTAATGACCGCGGGAGACCTTTTTTAGGCAATCCTTTTCGCAGAGACGATTAAGTAAATAGGATACCTTATTAGGGGGTTGTGTGACCTTTTTGACTATTAAAGAGAAGTCCAGGACGGATTCCTTTTCTTCAGCAATAGCTCTTAGTATCTTCTGTTCCAGAGGACTGGAGGAGTGATAGTAATCTTCAAAGAGCTGTTTTGATAGACTGTCCATAATCATGGGGAAGGATGCCTCATAGGTATTCCCGTTTATTATTTGAGAGGTGGCCTTTTCGCAAAGATAGAATCCAAAAAGTTGTATGATATAAGGATGGCCTTGGCTTACTTCAACAATCTTGTTTTTGACTTCATCTGTAAATTTAAAATTTGAAGAAGATAAGGGTTTCTCGATAGCCTCAATGCTCTCCTCGGAATTCAACTCAGATAGGCTGACGGGATTAAAAAATCTGGCTAAAGGTGAATGAATTTCTTTTATTTTACGGAATAGGCTCAACTTCCCTGATAAAAGCAACATGAAGTTCATTTTTTCTTCTGTTATCCGAGAAAAAGTATTTCTAAGGAATTGAAGGCAGCCTTCTATATATTCAAGTTGTTCCGCTTCGTCTAACATAATTACAATCGCCGGAACGTATTCTTTTACTATCCTCCAAACCTTCTTTAGTTCTAAACGCGCCTCATGAGAAAAAGTCTGTTTATGCCTATCCAGGCTTAAAGAAACGCCCATAATCCCAGCAGAGATATTATAAGTATCGAAAAATCTTTTTGCTTTTTCGGATGCCTTAAAGATCTTAGAATAAGCCCCGCCTTCTTGTTTTATTTCTTGCAATATGGTTATCACCAGATCGTTAATTGTCGATATAGCTGCGTCCAAGTCCACCCGCACTACAATACATCGTTCTGACCTCGCAAGATTTTCACACGTCCTCAAGAGTGAAGATTTGCCTATACCTCGTTCACCGAGGATAGCCATATTCATGGGATTACCCTGGCAGGTATTTTTTAAAAACATCTTAAATTTTTCTATTTCTTTTTTGCGGCCGGCAAAAAACTGAGGATCAACAGTATGACCGGGGGTAAATGGATTCATTTTAATTCCTCCAGATTATAAATTTATTCATCAAATAAATCAAAGTCATCATATAATTGCTGATTATGATGATATTCTATATAAATTAGTTAATTTTGTCAATGAAAAAAATAACTATAATTTTGGGAAAGTATGTGATTTAGAGAAAGATGCAGGGAAAAATGTGGTTACAGTTTTGTTTTAATAGCATATTTATTGTCGAGTAATGGTATTATCTCCTGAATCTAATTATGTCCTGACAAGAGTTTCATTTTTGATTTTCACGACAGAGCCTTTGGCTCTGGCGAAAAGCGGAGCTACTGCGAAGCGTAAAAGGGGGTGATGAGATGATTTGATAATTATATGCATAGTAAGATTGTGAGCTCCTATTTGGAGCGAACCCCTTGAAGGGTGGTGGGTGGGAGGTAAGTGAGCTTGTTTATATTATTTATTTTTTCTTGAAAAAGTAAACATAAAAACTTTTATGTTTATCAGAAAAACCAGCTTATCACTCTGCCGAGACGGAGTCTCCTGCCGAGGTGAAACCTCATTGGCGAGACGGAGTCTCTTGGCGAGGATAAGCTGGTTTTTCTGACGTCGCAAGGGAGAAATCAAGGGGGATGTCGGATAAGACCGGTCTTATCGGACATCTCCCGACCCCGACTTATTTAGTCGGGGGTGATTTCTCCTTTGCAGCTTTTTCATCTTAAAATAAATAATATAAACAAGCTCACACCTTTAGGGGTGGTAGGGCGGGGTCAGTAATCCGCAACCGAGACAAAGAAAACTATCAATAAAAATAGGAGTGTAGTGGAGACAATTTATCAGTGCGGATTTTCTTTTTGAGGCAGCCCACAAAAAGAAAAATGATGTTAAAGGCTTCTTGCCTTTATCATCAAGCACGAACCAATTGCCATAAAATGGCAAGTGGTGATAAGTTGTCGAAACGGAACGACTGAATGGAGGGCACGGGACATTGTAGGAAACTGTTGCGGATTACTGATTGGCGGGTGGAGATTATGTCTTGTCCGAGACAGTGATAATAATTTAATAGATGTTTAGAGATGCCGAAGAGGGAGTCTCACGTGCATCGCCCAGCTCGCTGTCATACGCCGAATGGCTGCCGTGAGAAGTGAAGAGGATAAAATATGGGTAAGGGGGAAATAAGAGATATGAAACAAAATAGATAAAAGGAAACAGGCAGAGGATGAGGCGGATGGTAGCGGGCGGAGATTGGTTTTCTAAATTCTTAGTTTTCTTTATAATTTGTAGAGTTAAACCTACAAAGAATAAAAATTGATAATAATTACTATTTTAAAATAATATACCAAGACTTGCTCCATATCTACGAGTTTTTCCAAAATCTATCATTAAAGATAATATTGGGAATAATCTAGGAAAACCTCCCCATTGTTCACCTGCAGATGGATAAAGAAAGCGATGAGCATTATTTTCTCGCTTCCTAAATAAATCTACTATATTAATGTTAGATCTTATTCTAAATGGAGTATCACCATATCCAAATCCAAATTGAAATTGAAGTAATTGAACTAAACCTAATCCCATATAAGTTCTCACTATTTCTTGTTTATTCCATTTATAGTATTCAATTGAACCAGAAAACATAATCAATTGGCAATGAATATCGAAACCGTATCCTGTATTATTCCCGTTCATATATGAAATACCAGGACCAAGAACAAATCCTGCAACAACTGTTGGATCATCTGCAGAAACAGTAACAATTACAGAAATAAACACTAAAAATATTATAAGGATATATTTCATTCTAAATCCTTAGAGTATATAATAATATTTCAACTAAAGTTTATACTAACTATTCTTTTGAATATATTAATCTACTAACATTTCTTTTATAACAGACTTTATTTGGGTGATAGTATTATGTTCTATTTTCCCTAGTTGTTTAATTAATCTTCTTTTATCTATTGTTCGTATTTGATCTAATAAAATCCAACCATCTTTTCCTTTAAATTTAATAGGAACTCTTGTGGGATATGAATGTGATTTTGTTGTCATAGGTGCAATGATTACTGTTGAAATATTTTTATTTATCTCATTTGGTGAAATTATAATACAAGGGCGGGATTTTTTTATTTCATGTCCAATAGTAGGATCCAATCCAACCAAAAAAACATCATATTGATTTATTTCCATTCCCAATCCTCCGTATCTAAATCAATGTTATCATCAATAATAAGTTGATCATCTTTATTTTCATGCATTTTTAGAAAAGCTTCATCCCAATTTTTTCTTGGCTTTTGTTTGATAGGTTTAATAACAATATTTTTCCCTTTAATTTCTAATTCTACTATTTTCCCAATATGGCATTGTTCAAATAATGTTTTTGGTATTCTGATTCCTCTTGAATTTCCTATAGGAATTATATTTGCTTTCATAATATCATCACCTCTACTGTAATTATAATGTAATTACATATTTTGTCAAGATAAAATATTATAAATGTATTCTAAATTTATTTAGAAGTTGTTTTGCTGGGCGGAAGATCACATCATCGTAAGCGGGTCTGGTTTTGAATTTTTTTGTTTTTGGATCATAATATCGTCTGGCGGGGCGGTGAAGGGAATTAAAAGTGCCAAGCGCTCTTAGATAGACTCTTTTTTTTCTAAGTAGTTCTTGGGTTATTTCGGTATAGATTTGGTTTAGGAGTTGCTCTGAAAAATAAAGTCGGAGATGAAATTTTAAAGATATTTTTTTGGTTAATTCTTTGTGGTTCATCTATGCTATATAACTCCCCTATCCCCTCTTAGATAAGAGGGGGATAAGATAAGAAATTCAAATTGGATTTATTTCTTTCTTTTTGCTTGTTTTGGTTTTAGAAGATCCTCTGCCATTTTCTTTATTTTCTCTGACAAGTCTGTTAATTCAATTATACTTAATGGTTCTATTTTTTTTGTAAGTTCATCTACGGTAAGGGGGCCTTTTTCTAAAGTTTCTTTTAATGCTTTTTCTAAATCCTGAGGCATTATTGTTTTTCTATCTTCTTTTATTGCTAAGGCTTCAGAGGTTTGAGTTATTTTTATAACTAATTCATCTAAGGCTTTTATAAAATCATCAAGCACATCAGCGGTTATTTTAAGTTTTGTTGTTTGTTTCATGAATGTATTAAGTGTAAATGGTTTTGTAACAGATACTGAATTATTTGACATATTATTTCTCCTGTGTTCTTAATCTGGCTAAAACATATTCGTCTAAGGATTGGGCTACAGAAAAGAGAGCTCTTCCTTTTCTGATATCTTCCGTTGATTCAATTAAATTCTGAATATATGAATTAAACAATTGTTCTATTCTTTCTAAAGGGGCAGCATCAGCTTCAAGTCCATAGAGTTCACCGTTTATTCCTCCTGATTCTTTGAGCCAGTTTCTGTTTTTTATCTTCATTTCTTTAGGATCAGGAACAAGGTATTTACTGGATTCTATTTCCTCTTTACTGAACATTTTCAATAGGATAAGATCTGTACGCTTTATATGTTTTAATCCGAAGAAATTGAGGTCATTTAAGAATGCATTTTTTATAATCCAGCCACTGGGATCATAATCTACTAAGCTAAAGGTATAAAATGATTTTCGGATATCTATTCCCTGGGCTTTCATTTTATCAACAAAATATTCTGCACTAAGGATTGAAGGTTGTCCACCTAAAGAGATAATAGTTACTTCGGAATTTTCTGCAATTTGCTGGAGTAATGGATAATGTCCGGCTTTTTCTGCAAATAAAATTATGTGATTATTTATTCCTATTTTTCTATCGCTTTGATTATCGTCTGTGAATCCGATATCTTTATAACGCATAAGATCTAAATATTGGACCAGCCTGGCAAACATTTGAATCATTTGTGGATATTGATCAACCTTCTGGTTTAGGGAATTTGTTCTTGATAGGACAGGTTTGATGTATGCATACCAGAAGGATCGGATAAGTCCTTTTACAGGTGGTTGTTGTTTTTGAATAATCCTGGTCCGGATTTGCCAGATAATATTTTTCATAAGTCTACTGATATTGACCGGATAATCTTGTCCTGGACCAAATTCTTTAATTAACCATTCTTTTGGCTGGAGATGAATTATTTCTTCATAATAATAAATTCCTTCTCTACGTAATCGAACATCAATTGGTATTGCTTTTTGTTTTTGGATTTCTTTTAGGGTTGGTCTCCAGCTTTGTAATAACAAGCTATGAAATTTGGAAGAGAGTTCGGGATTTACTGTATCAGATTTTTTAATATTCATAAAAGGAATTATATAAATAAGGGAATAGAAAGCAAGGGAAAATAAGGTTTTACTTTTGATTTGGTTTAAAACAAAAATTTTATAATCTAAAAAATTCTATAAAATATTTTTAATTTTTTTTTGAATCTTATTAGAAAAAAATTATTTTGTTGTAGGAAAAATAATTTTGTAAAAATGTTTGTTTATTTTTTTCAAAGTTAAAATAATATTTTTAAAATATTTTTTATTTATAAGTGATAAAAATGTTTATTTTGAGGGGGAAAATATGAAAGGCGAAAATTTTGATTCTCAGGAATATAATTTAGGTTGGTAGGCTATATTTCGGATTGAGGGATGGATTTGGGGGGTATAGGAATCGAGGGTTTGAAGTAGTCCTTTATATGAGTAGTTCGAGGTCATATTTACCTCCTGGTAGATACTATAGAAGATTGATCAAATGGTGCTTAAGTAATCATTCTTTAAATAATATTTGAAAAGGAATATAAATAGAAAAGCAAAATATTATTAAGAAATAAATCTTGACAAAAGTAGTTTATAAACT
>JBDRBU010000032.1:0-10514 GCA_043822305.1 Candidatus Firestoneibacteriota bacterium | reverse complement strand
AAGTAGTAGAAGAGTTGTTCATGACCACTATAAGGTTAAAGAAATGTTTTCTTTTGGTAACTTGAGAGGATAAGGGGCTAAATTTGTGGTTTATATGTTAAAAAATCACTTTTAAAATTTCATTGCGACACAGTCTCAATGCCGATAGCTGTGCTTGACTTGGAAATAAAATAAGGGGTAGGAAAAATAGGATGTGTCCCTATTTTAGGAAATGCTAAGAAAATAGACCTGACCCCTTTTGGAGGGATTTTATGCCGATTTTAACATTGATAACATTTTTACCATTGATGGGAGCGATAATTGTTTTATGCTTGCCAAAGGATAAAATAAAATGGATTCAATGGACAGCTGCTCTGTTTTCTTTTCTATCATTGGTTTTAGGGTTTTTGATATTTTTTAGTTTTAACCGGAGTGCTTCTGATTTACAATTTGTTGAAAAATGTGACTGGATACCTTCTCTGGGTGTTACTTATTTTATGGGAATAGATGGCTTAAGTGTAGCCATGCTAATTCTTACACCTTTACTTGCTTTCTTGTCGGTGATATTTTCTTTTAATATTAAAGAAAGAGTTAAAGAGTACTTTTTCTTTTTCTTGTTACTTGAAACCGGGATGATAGGAGCTTTTGTATCTTTGGATTTATTTTTGTTTTATATCTTCTGGGAAGTTATGCTTGTCCCAATGTATTTTTTAATAGGGATTTGGGGTGGACCTCGTAAAGAGTATGCAGCCATAAAGTTCTTTTTATACACATTATTTGGAAGTGTAATTATGCTTCTGGCCATCATAGGTCTTTACTTTGCAAGTAATCCACATACATTTAACATGATTGAATTAGCTAAATATCAGCCATTTTCTCTAATTTTTCAACATATTGTTTATGTTGCTTTATTTATAGGATTTGCCATTAAAGTGCCTGTGTTTCCATTTCATACCTGGTTGCCAGACGCTCATGTTGAAGCACCTACGGCGGTTAGTGTGATATTAGCAGGGGTTTTACTTAAGATGGGGACATATGGTATGTTAAGAGTGAGTTATACAATTTTACCTTCTTCTGCCATATATTTTGCATATCCACTGGCCATATTAGCCTTGATAAATATTGTCTATGGAGCATTTGTGGCTATGGCTCAGAAAGACTTGAAAAAGATGATCGCCTATTCCAGTATTAGTCATATGGGTTTTGTTTTACTCGGCATGGCCGCCATGAATTCTGTTGGTTTAAATGGAGCAATATTTCAAATGTTTAATCATGGAATAATTACAGGGTCTTTATTTTTGCTTGTTGGAGTAATTTATGACAGAGCACATTTAAGAGATATTGATGCCTTTGGAGGGTTGGGAGTTAAAGTTCCGGTTTATACCGGCATGATGATAGTCTCCTGTCTGGCTTCACTTGGACTTCCTGGCTTAGCCGGATTTATAAGTGAGTTTATGTGTTTATCCGGAGGATTTACTGTGTTTAAACTCATAACTATAATTTCAATTTCGGGTATAGTTATTACCGCAGCCTATTTTTTAATTATGATCCAAAAAATATTTTTAGGTCCATTAAATGAAAGATGGAAAGATTTGCGGGATATGGATAAAAGAGAGTTAATATCAATAATTCCTTTAACTTTTTTAATGATTTTATTAGGGATAATTCCTTCTTTAATAATTAATTTATCCGGACCTACGGTAACAAAACTTATTAATTTATTAGGAGTTAAGGTATGATTAAGGATTTTTTATTTTTGTCTCCGGAAATATTTGTTTTCTGCCTTGGTCTTATTATTTTAATGGCGGATCTTATATTTTCTGTAAGTTCTAAAAGAAAACTGTTAGATATTGCATTATTTGGATTACTGTTAAGTTTACTAATAGTGATTATATATTCCGGGACGACAACATCGCTATTTAATAATTCAATTAGGCTTGATCCTTTTTCAACTTATTTTAAAATCATAGTTATAGTTTGCTCAATATTTGTTTTACTTCTTTCTAAAGATTTTAAGATTTTACCAGATTCTAAAATAGGCGAGTATTCAGTTCTAATAGTCTTTGCAACTTTAGGTATGATGTTTATGGTTATGTCTAACGAACTTCTTATGATTTATTTAAGCATAGAATTTGTTAGTATAACTTTTTATATACTTGTTGGATTTTTAAGGCAGGATTTAAAATCAAGGGAAGCTTCTTTAAAATATTTTTTGCTTGGTGCTTTTTCATCCGCTATTTTTATATATGGTGCTTCGCTTCTTGTAGGTATAACTCAGTCAAGTAATTTATTTGCTATTCAGAATTGGGTTAAAACTAATGGAATAAATCCTTTATTTTTAACTTCGTTATTACTTATGTTGGTTGGATTTGGTTTTAAGATTGCTCTGGTTCCATTTCATATGTGGGCACCAGATGCATATGAAGGTGCACCAACTCCAGTAACTGCATTTTTATCTGTGGCTTCAAAATCAGCCGGGTTAGCGATTTTAATTCGCACATTTATGGTTGTTCTGGGAGGGAATTCTAATATTAATTTAATCTTAGCCGTTCTTTCAGCCGTGACCATGACTGTGGGAAATTTAATCGCTATTTCCCAGAATAATGTAAAAAGACTTCTAGCGTATTCAGGCATAGCCCATATTGGGTATATTTTAATAGGTTTTGTTTCATATAGCTTATTAGGCCTACAAGCGATTCTTATTTATACTCTTGCTTATTTATTTATGAATATAGGTGCCTTTGCTCTAGTTATTGCTATTTATAATAAAATAGGTAGTGATGATATAAGGGATTATGCGGGGATGTCATTAAAAAATCCCATTCTTTCTTTAATATTTGTCTTGTTTTTGCTTTCACTGGCAGGTATTCCACCTACGGCGGGATTTCTGGGGAAATTTTTCGTTTTTTATTCTGCAATTGATTCAGGTTATGTCTGGCTGGCTATAGTAGGAATTTTAAATAGTGTAATTGCGTTGTATTATTATTTCAGAATTGTGCGCCAAATATATTTTACTCAACCAAAAGTAGAATTTGATGTCCGAGTTTCGTTAAGTTTAACCATAACTATTGGAATAAGTGCTGTTATGGTTCTAATTATTTGTATATTCCCCGAGTTTTTTATAAGATTTGCTAAAGAATCAGCAATGTATTTTAGTGGAGTATTTTAAATGAAAAGTTTCCTATATTTATTATTGCTTGTTGCCTTTGTTTTTGCTGAAGAGCCACAAGCTCAGATAGATTTTCAAAGTAGTTTAAAAAACATACAAGAGAGAATTGATAATTTAATCAAAAACAACGAAGAAATTTCGAAATCAATTGATAAATTAATTTTAGACAAACTTACAAACGAAGTAGAAGGGTTTAAAGTAAAATTTGATATAGTCAATGATGAGATAAAGATAAAATCAGATGATATTAAAAGTATTAGAGAATCTATTTCTGTTTTAAAGAAAAATTTAGATTCAAATATAGAAAATACTGTTGAATGTAGGAAATTAATAAATGAGACTCTTGATCAGAAAGACAAAGAAAAAAACGCATCAATTGATAATGTCTTAAAATGGGAATATTGGGGAGTTGTTGCATCTGGCCTGGCTGTAATAGCCTTAATACTGGCCATAGCCAAGTAGCGGTTAGTGGTCGATTATTGGTAGTCGCAGGCTCTTTAGTCCTGTATCCGAGTATAACGAGTGGTACAGGGTTAGCCTGCGTTAAGTAGTTGCCCAATTTATCTGGGCGAATTAAAACAAGTAGGCGCTGTCCCTACTTTAACCAGGAGGAAATATGAAAAGTATGACAGGATTTGGAAATGGGTTTTTTAATTTAAAGGGTGTTAGATATACAGTAGAAATAAAATCAGTAAATCACAAGTATTTTGATGCTAATTTTAAAATGCCAGATTCCTTAATTCATTATCAGGATAAGGTTAAAGGAGTGATTAGAAACAAAATAACAAGGGGTTATCTTGATGTGGTAATTTTTGTAGATTGTAATTCTGGGAATAAAAAGATTTTAGTTGATATAGAATTTGCGAAAAATTATTTAAATGAATTAAAAAAATTGCAAAAAACACTGGGAATAAAAGGCAATATATCATTGGAAATGATTTTAAGGTTTTCGGAAATTTTTAAAGTGCAAGATGTAAGAAAAATAAACTGGTTAGGTTTAAAAAATGCATTATTAAAAGCTATGGATAATATCTTAAATTCAAAAAGAAAAGAGGGGGGAAGAATTGGAAAAGATATCAGTCGTAGGGTTGATAAACTAAAAATAATGCTAAATGATATTGTCAGGATTCACAAGAAGTCTATCCCGGAAATCAAAAGAAAATTAAAAGAAAAATTCATAAAAAATTTTAACGAAGTTAAGATAAATGAAGACAGGTTATATGCAGAAATATCAGGCATAATAGAAAAAAGTGATATTACAGAAGAAATAGTAAGATTAAACTGTCATTTAAAAGAGTTTTGTGATATAATAAGAAATAATGAAATAGTGGGGAGAAGGTTGGATTTCTTAATCCAGGAAATTATGCGAGAGATAAACACATTAGGAGCAAAATGTATTAGTGTAGATATTTCACATAATGTTGTAAGTTTTAAAGAAGAATTAGAAAAAATTAGAGAGCAGATGCAAAATGTTGAATAAAAAAAAATTTGAAGAAATAGTTCGTAAATATAAAAGATTAAAAGGGCGGATAGTAATAATCTCTGCTCCTACGGCCGGTGGTAAGACAACAGTTTGTGAAGAATTAATAAAAAGCGATAAAAATATTTTAAGAGCAGTTTCCTGGACAACAAGATTGCCAAGGAATAAAGAAATAAACGGTAAGGACTATTGTTTTATCTCAAAAAACGAATTTTCAAGACTAAAGTCTGAAAGTTTTTTTCTTGAAAGTAAAAAAGTTCACAATAATTATTATGGAACACCAAAAAAGTTTGTTATGGATAATCTTAAAAAGAGTAAAACTGTAATTTTAACCATAGATGTAAAAGGTGGTCTTGAGATAAAAAAGAAATTTGAAAAATGCTATTTTAATATTTTTATTACCGCCAACTATAAACACGATGTTAAGTCGTATGCATAAAAGGGGCACAGAAAGTTTAAAAGAAACAAAAATCAGATTAAAAACAGCAGAAAATGAGTTAAATAAAATTCCCAGGTATGATTATCTGGTAGTTAATGATAAACTTAAAGATGCAGTAAACGAGATAAAAGAAATAATAAAGGGTCAATTATTTAGAATTCAAAGATGATAAATGGAAAAATATAAAAAATAAATAGGGTGTCTGTCCCCTGAGGAGAAGAGGAGAAAATATGACTACAACTTTTTCTTTAGAAAAATATCTGGATAAGGTACAAAATAAGTATAAGATTACAGTAGTTGCATCAAAAAGGGCAAGGCAATTAGCTGAAAAAAGTGATTTAAATACTGACTCGAATTTCAAGAAATCTTCAAGCATGGCCTTGGAAGAAACTTTATTAGGAAAAGTTAAGTATGAAGAACCCAAAAAGAAATCCAAATAATGAAGTCATGACCATAATTAAGTCGTTAAAAACTCATATTCAACAATCTTTAAAAGATGAAGGATTTGTTTATTTTAAGAAGGGTGGAAAGACACAATTAGGAAATTTTTATGAACAAATCAAGGATTGTAAATTATGTGAGTTACATAAGACAAGAATAAATTTTGTTTTTGGAGAAGGTAGTCCAGATGCAAAAGTTGTTTTTATAGGCGAAGCACCAGGGCGAGATGAAGATGAACAGGGTAGACCATTTGTAGGTAGGGCGGGTCAACTTCTGACTAAAATAATAGAATCTATAAATTTTAAAAGGGAAGAAGTATTTATATTGAATATCTTAAAATGTAGACCACCTAATAACAGACCACCCGAGCCAGATGAGGTTGAAAAGTGTAAGCCTTATCTTGAAAAACAATTAGAGATGATTAATCCTGTTATTATTTGTACCTTAGGAAATCCATCTACACAAACTTTACTTAATACAAAAGAAGGGATAACTAAAATTAGAGGAAATATATTTTTCTGGAAAGGTATAGAGGTTATTCCAACATTACATCCTTCGGCATGTTTAAGATTCCCTGATTATAAAAAGGACGTATGGAAGGATGTTAAATTACTCAGAAAAGAATATGACAGATTATGCAGATGTAGCGGTTAATACCCCTTCTTTTAAAACTTTTCATTATTTAATACCGCCTAATTTAAAAGATAAATTAAGACTTTATCAAAGAGTCGTTGTTCCATTAAAAAAAAGCAAACAAATTGGATATATAATTAATTTTCCTAAAATTTCAGAAGTAAAAGGTTTAAAATATATTGAATCTGCATACGACCCTTTCCCGATAATTACAAAGGATTTATTTAAACTTGCTTTATGGATAGGAGATGAATACTGTGCCTCTCTGGGTATGACATTGCATACAATGTTTCCTCCCAGAATTAAAACAATCCCACCAAAATATGGTAAATTCGAAACTCTTAAAGATAAGGTAGATGATAAAACATCAAGGGAAGACTCATCAGAAATTTATACAGTTGAAGCACAAAAAGAAAAAAGGCTGAATATTTATTTACAAAATATTGAAAAATATATAAATAACAATAAAAGTGTTTTACTTGTTGTACCGGAAATATCATCATTAGAATTTTTTGAAAAAGTTATTAAAGATAGATTTAATATAGAACCAATCAAATTCCACAGTAAATTAAGTTCTAAAGATAGGTTTCTTGTCCTTTCAAAAATTTTATCTAATAATGTGAAAATTGTTATTGGCACCAGACAAAGTATATTTCTGCCTGTAGTTGGTTTAAAACTTATAATTGTTGAAGAAGAAAACTCAAATTCATATTTTAGTGATGAAACTCCAAAGTTTAATACCTGCAAAGTAGTAGTAAAAAGAGCCGAAATAGAGGGAATAAATGTGATTCTGGGTTCATATTCATTATCGTTGGAATCAAGATGTAAATATGAAACATTATTTTCTGAAATTGCGTCTACAAAAGATATTAAAATTGTGTCTTATTATAATAAAAATAAAATAGTTTCTTCCCAAATTGATGATATGGTGAAAGAAGATTTGAATAATAATGAAAAGATAATTTTTATAACTACCAGAAAGGGATATTCAACCTCAATTTACTGTGAAGATTGTGGTTATGTGTTCCAGTGTGAAAAATGTGGAATGTCTCTTGTTTTTTATAAGGAAGATAATAGTTTAAGATGTAGATACTGCCGTAATAGTCTGAGCCTGGAAAATAAATGCCCTAATTGTCATGGTGTGTTTATTAATAGTTCTGGTTTTGGCATTGAAAAGGTTGAATTGGAAGTTAAAAAGAATTTTGATAAATATTTAGTTCAAAGAGTGGATACAGAAGTAATAAAAAAAGATTCATTAAAAAAAGATATGTTAAATAGATTTATAAAAGATGAGATAAATATTATAGTTGGTACTCAATTCGCTTTAAATTATTTAAAATATTTAAAAAAAGGAACTGTCGTAATTTTGGGGTTTGATTATTTGTTAAATATTCCTACTTTTAATTCATCTGAGTTAGCTGTTAATTTTTTATTAAGCATAGTTGATAGGGTCTCCGCAGATGCGAGAATAATACTTCAAGTGAAAAACGAGAAAAATTTTTCAATAAACAATTTAGAAGAGTTTTGGATGAATGAACTAAAATCAAGAGAACAATTAAACTACCCACCTTATTCTAGACTTGGTTTAGTTACAATAAAAAATAAGGATGAGAAAAAAGTAAAGAATCTTGCAAATTTGTTAAAAGAGATAATAAAAGAAAAATTGAAAGAAAGTAATATATTAGGTCCGGCATTTGTTAATAGAGTTAAAGGATATTACAACTACCAATTGCTGTTAAAAAATAAAGATAGTGTAGGAGTTTTGTTAAAAGATAGTATTACTGAATTCGAAACACAAACAAGAGTAAGTAAAAAGTATATCAATATTGAGATTTTTTAAAGGGGACAGCGACTATTAAAACTGTTTTGCTCTTTCATATCCTTTATTGTAATATTCATTCAACATCGTTACTATGTACAGAACTTTGTTAAATTTATTTCTTCGATCAATTTCCCGCTTAACCATCTTATTATTCGCTCTATACTGCTATCGCTTACTACCTGCAGCCTTTTACTATTTGTAAATTTCTTAGCCCAATTCTGTCTGCCTAAAATATCTAATTGCTTTATACTCCTTACTCCCAATGCTCCCATTACGAACAACATTTGTATTATTTGTTTTAAACTTATCTGCTTCTTTACTCTTTTATCCGGCAATCTTTCTATCTGATTTTCCATGTGAAATCTTTCATTCATAAATCTGAAATATTCTTTTATGTTTATTTCTATATTAAACACCTCCAGATAGATAGGATTCCAAAAAAGAGAAAAGAAAAAGAAGATATTGCTTTATTTCATTACAATTATACAATATTTTTACCTTTTTTCTCTTTTCTTTTTCTTATTTTAGGCTCTTTTTACTGCCTTCTCTTGAATCATTTTTAGATGGGGAATTTCTGATATTTTTGGTTGATATTTATGAATTTTAATGATATATTTATATAAGAGTATTCGAGGTGATTATGAGTGTGCCAAGAAAAGCTTGTAATATCAAATTGGTGAAAATTCAATCTGGGAAAAGATTAGCCATCACTCCAGAACAAACCTTTGCACAACCATGTGGGGTAACCTGCATACGTGAAGCCAAAGTGGAGGAATGTGGAGCCGTAACGCAAGTGAAGGGATTGAGCCCCGAAATCACCATCATGTCGGAGGTCAGGACAGTTCATAATGGAGCAGACAGAAGTCCTGTAGCCGAATCAAATAAAAGAGGCGAGGAAACAGGAACCCGACGGGGTCTGAGACCGTGGCGACGCATTAAAGAGATATTACAGGAACTTGGGAGAACCTATGTATTCCTTATAAGAGGTATGCAACAACAAGCCGTAAGAAGCAAGGAGTTGCAAAAGATTTATAATAGGTGGTCGGATAAGTCCATAGTAGCGAAGAAGTCTGTGAAAGCAAATGGAGCGAAGGGACTTACGAGTATATCAGGACGGGGAAACAACCGCCAGTATCAAAGCTGGAGAACAGTTGGCAACGCAACCTAACCCAATTACCTTAAAAATGACCTTTGAGGGTCAAAATAGGGAGATATACTTGAAGAGCTGGATGAGGGAAAACTTCACGTCCAGTTCCGTGAGGGGACTCATAGTGTCCTCGAGGAGGTGGCTATGAGTTCTACTCGACAAAAACAGAGTATATTATTTTTTGTAAGTTTCTTAATTCTTTTTTGTGATTTAACTTTCGGTGCAGAAAAAGAGAAGATAGCAGTTGCTACTTTTGATGCAAAAGTTGTATCAGCAGCAGAAGCTGAAATAGTAGCGAATTTTTTAAGAAGCGATATGGTTAATACTCAGAAATTTACAGTATTAGATAGAACAAATATGGACAAAATATTAAATGAGCAGAAGTTTCAGATGTCAGGTTGTACGAATATGGAGTGTGCTGTTGAAGTGGGGAGAATATTAAATGTAAGAAAGATGGTTGTTGGAACCTTGTCAAAACTAGGAACGTTCTATTATCTTGAAGTAAGTGTTGTAGATGTGGAAACATCAGCCATCGTATTTTCACTAAGAGAGAAGTGCAAGGATTTAGATGAAATTGAAGCGTTAACAAAAAAGGTGGCTGGTCAATTATCAGGAGTTGAGGTAAAAGAGGAGAAAAAGGAAGTTGAAAAACCGGCAGAAAAAAAAGAAGAGAAAATAAATAAACGCATACAATATAAAACAATCGAAACAACAAGTTTCGCAAATAGAGTTGCTATAGGCCTTAATTATCCTGGTTTTCATATAAGATACGGTATTAGTGATAATATTTTAGCCGAAATATATTTGCGGACATGGAGTATTGGAGGACGGGGATATTATTTATTTATATCTGAGGGATCTGTTATTTATCCATATTTAGGTGTTGATTATAGTTTAGCCGTTCGTTATAGTGGTAATAGAGCCATTGATACTATAGATAATTATTATAATGCAGGTGGTTTTATTGGGACTGAGCTATATTTTGCTCCTATTGGAATAGGACTAGATACAGGAATATCTTATATGCGGAATTATTACCAAGGGGCAAATTATATTATCTTGAAATCCGGAGATAGGGGAATTGCAGTAATGTTTAATATACATTTAAGTTTTTATTTTTAATTAAATCAAAAATATTTATAAGCTATATTATCATAACCTATATATAAACAAACTTTACTCCAAAAACGCACACGCCTCAATATCAGCAGTAACCAGAGCCATAACCGCAGGCGCAAGGTTTTTCACATCATCAATGTATTTTTGGTTCTTCAGGTTCTATTGTAGAAAATATTTTATATATCTCTACTTTAACCTAAAGCCTCCTTTTATCTTGGATTTATCCTAATTTGATAAGGTTAGGATATTAACCTTTTTATTTTATCACCTCCATTTCTTTAGATT
>JBDRBU010000031.1:0-2172 GCA_043822305.1 Candidatus Firestoneibacteriota bacterium | reverse complement strand
GTTTCTGGACAAACAGCTGAATTAAGAGGATTAGTCCAGACCGATGCCGCTATTAATCCAGGAAATTCGGGCGGACCTCTCTTAACGTTTGATGGAAAGGTTATTGCTATTAATGTCGCTATTGTTATGGGCGCTCAAAATATGGGTTTTGCTATCCCAATTAATAATGCTAAAAAAGATTTGGAAGATCTTAAAAAACACGGGCGGATTATTCAGCCATTTTTAGGTGTTCGATATATTTTAATCAACAAAGAACTTCAGAAAGAATTCGCTACTCGACTTAATCTTCGTTTACCAGTTGATCACGGAGCTTTAATTATCCGGGAACCGGGCGCTGGAGATCCGGCTGTTGTCCCTGGGAGTCCAGCTGATAAAGCCGGATTAAGAGAACATGATATTATCTTAGAATTCGATAAGAAAAAAATTGATCATAAAAACCCTCTCCAAGAAATGATTCATAAAAAGAAACCGGGTAGTATTATTGAAATTAAACTTCTGCGAGATGATAAAGTTGGAATTACTTCAGTTAAACTTGAAGAGAGGAAGTGAGGAACGAACCTCTGCCTGAGAACTGAAAAACTCTCTGATTGATTCAGAGAGTTTTTTGTTCAATGTGAACATCTTTATCCAACAATTAATCTAAAAAGTCCTAAAACTATTGGTAAAATCCATTGAAAAGCGAAAAAGATAAAAAAAAGTAAGATAAACATACCATATTGCTCCAAAAAAATCCTTAAATTATCTAAAGAACGAGGCAAAAAGGTAAAAAGAATCTTGGAACCATCTAAGGGAGGTAAGGGAACTAAATTGAAAATCGCTAAAAGAATATTTAAAAAGACAATCAGACCAAAAATTTGACCTAAGCCAGTATTAATCAATGTTTCTATTGGTATAAAACGCAGACTTAAACCAAAAATTAAGGCAATTAGTAAATTAGCAGCTGGACCAGCAAAAGCAACTTTAGCTTCTCCGTATTTCTGATCTTTAAGATTGTGTGGATTGTATGGAACTGGCTTAGCCCAACCAAAAATCATTGTTCCGCTAGAAAAAAAATAAAGCATCAAAGGAACCATAAAAGAACCCCAGAAATCTAAGTGTTTAATAGGATTTAGAGTTAATCGGCCAGAATATTTTGCTGTCGAATCACCCAAACGAAAAGCCATCCAGCCATGAGCAAACTCATGAATAACTACTGACATTAAAAAAATAGCTAGTTGAAAAATTAAAGTAATAGTATTAGAGCTGTCCATAAGGCTTGATAATTTAAATATTTAATGATAGAATACAAGCTAATATGTCTAGAAGATGTTCAATTTGCGGTAAAAAATCAATGGTGGCAGTTATTCGTAAAAAGCTTCGTGGTAAGTATAACCCGACCAGTAAAAAAAGAAAATACCCCAATTTACAATGGGCGACTCTTGCTAATGGCAAAAGAGTTAAGGCCTGTACTAAATGTATTAAAACAATGAGTAAAAGCAAATAAACTACCTGAGTTTAGTGCTTATTTAATTAAAACCGCCCAGATGATTTGATTCATCTGGGTCGTTTTTTTTCTTACCCATTATTTTATTCCTCCTTAGACACATCTATAAATTTGTCTGGCGTTATGCCGCCATGAAGCTCATAATATGGCATTTCCAACATTTCGTTTGAATGACCGGGATTATCTGGTTTTTTATCTTTACCTTCTACTAAAACTTTATTACTGTCTGTCATAATTTATCCCCTTCCGCCAAAAAGGTTAATGAAAAAGAACTATCTCTAATAAATATAAATTTATCCTAACACTCTGATAATATCTGTCAAGATTATTCTTCTATCCATATATCAAATAAAATCCCATCCGTCAAAATTTTAATATCCCCATTTTGGTCTGTCCGATAAGTTAAAATATCCTTTATTCGCTCCAAAACTTCCTGATTCGGGTGGTTATAGCGATTATCTGCCCCCACAGAAATAATAGCTGCTGCTGGATTAATAATCTTTAAAAAATTATCGCCTGTAGATGTTTTACTCCCATGGTGAGCTAACTTTAAAATATCTGATTCTAAATTCCAGTCTTGATTAATTAAATAACTTTCAACTTTCTTTTCTATATCACCAGTTAAAAGAATTTCTATATCACCATAAACTAAACGACCAGTAACAGAAACATTATTAGACGGATTAGAA
>JBDRBU010000030.1:0-7289 GCA_043822305.1 Candidatus Firestoneibacteriota bacterium | reverse complement strand
CAGATGATCTAGAAGAGAAAGATGTAGAAATGTTTAAAAATATTTGGAAAAACAAGGTAGATAGAATCAGAATTTACCAAGAGCATTCAACAGGCGGTAAATTTGGCTCGCTTAAAGTAAAAAAACCTTATAGAAAAACCTGTGTTATGCCTTTCTATCAAATGACGGTGTATTATAACGGCTTGACTGGTCGTTGCAACCATGATTGGGGAGTATCTCCCATGGGCAATATTAAAAAAAATCGAATAAAAAAAATATGGAATAGCAAAATATATACAGATTTGAGAAAGCAACATTTAAGTTTAGACATAAAGGATATTGTATGTTCTCAATGTGACTCATGGTATGAAAAAATAGGCGTTCAAGGAACAGGAGAGGTAATAGAGTGACATATAAGTTTATCCCGGTATCCAAGCCACATTTACCAGCAGAAGGTTTTAGAAACGTTATTAAAGTTTTAAAATCAGGATACTGGTCTACTGGCGAAGAGGTAAATAAATTCGAAAAAGCCCTTTGTAGATATCTAGGAGGGGAGTTAAGCGGAGTGGGTCTTTCTTCTTGCACTGCAGGATTATTCCTTACTCTTAAGGCCTTGGGAATAAAAACCGATGATGAAATTATTTTGCCTACTTTTACTTTCGTAGCAACTGCGCATATAGTAGAATGGCTAGGTGCAAAACCAGTTTTCGTAGATATAGATTACAAAACATTTAATATTGACGTAGAAAAAATACCTTCCGCAATAACTAAAAAAACAAAAGCAATAATACCAGTTCATTTTGCAGGCCTACCTTGTGATATAATGAATATAACAAAAATATCCAGAAAAAATAACTTACTTGTTATTGAAGATGCCGCACATGCCCTAGGAGCTATGTATAAAGGAAAAAAAATCGGGAATTATTCAGATGGCACTGTTTTTAGTTTCTATGCTACAAAAAATTTAGCAACTGGCGAGGGAGGGATGGTGGTAACCAGAAATAAATTATTAAGCGATAAGATAAGAAGGTTAAGTTATTTTGGTATGGATATTGGGCAACGTGGAAAATCTAGAAAAAAGGGCTGGCAATATGAAGTAACAGAATTAGGTTATAAGTATAATATGGATAATATTCATGCAGCTATCGGGTTGTCTCAGTTAAGAATTTTGGCAAAAAATAACAAAAAAAGAAGATTATTAGCTAAATTATATATTGATCAGTTGTTTGACATAGATTGGATAGAGTTGCCCGCTGAGTCTGAAGATGCCATTTCCAATTGGCATCTTTTCCCTATAAAAATTGATTTTGATAAATTGGGATTAACAAGAAAATATCTTGTTGATTTCCTTAGAAAAAATAATATTGAAGTTAGTGTGCATTTTAGGCCACTTCATATGCATCCGTATTACAGAAAAAAGTATGGCTATAAAGGGAATGATTTTCCTATCTCTAAAAAAGCATTTTACAGAGAAATTTCTCTTCCTTTATTCCCTGAAATGAAAGAAGATGAGGTTAAATTTGTATGCAAAAAAATAAAATCTTTAAAAAAAAGTTCGGCAAAATAGATTTAATTATAGATAATCGAAAAAGCTGGATTTGGAAATATTTTAAAAAAATTAGAATTAAGATTTTGAAGCAGTATTCTTATAAGTTTAATGTATATAAAAAACAAGAAGAGATAAGGAAGGGTGAGGTGCTGTTTATTTTGGGTTGTGATAGGGTAATCCCGCAGAGCGTTTTAAGGAAACACAAAAATAATATAGTAATACATGAAAGTGATTTACCCAAAGGCAGGGGATGGTCTCCTGTTACATGGCAGGTAGAAAGAGGTAAAAATAATATAATCTTTACTTTGTTTGAAGCCGCAAGGAAAGTGGATGCCGGAGATTATTACTTTAAGTCTATTTTATCGTTAAATGGAACTGAATTAATTGAAGAAATAAGAAAGAAAGTAACAGATAAAATTTCTGAAATGATAGTTTATTACCTGGAGCACTATCCTATGAACCCTAAGAAACAAAAAGGAAAAGTTACTTACTTTAGAAGACGGCAATCTAATGATTGTAAATTTGATATTAATAAACCTGTAAAATCACAATTTAATAGATTAAGGGTTGTAGATAATGAGCGATATCCCGCCTATTTTTGTTATAAAAATAATAAATATATTGTTAAAATTTATAAAACAAAAAACGATGAAAGTAGATAAATGGAGCGTAACGTGAAAGCATTGATTATATCAAGTCATCCGGATGATGAAGTTTTAGGCTGTGGGGGGACAATCAGGAAGCTTACGAATGAAGGTTTTGATGTATATGTACTTATTTTAACTTCAAAAATCGAAAAATATCTTAAAGAATGTTGCCTAAATGCCCATAAAGTCTTAGGGACCAAGAAGATTTTCTTTGAGAATTTTCCTAATCAATTATTAGATTCCGTTCCTATAATTAAAATTAATAATGTTATAGAAAATTATTTATCGAAGCTAAAACCCTCTATTGTGTTTACCCATCATTTTGGAGATGTAAATATGGACCATAAGGTTGTATTTAATGCAACTTCTGTAGCGGTAAGGCCTTTGTATCCGCTTATAGTTAAAAAACTATATTCTTATTTTGTTGCTTCTTCCACCGAATGGAATGTTAATACAGAAAATGTATTTATTCCTAATACATTTATTAATATCGAAGACTCACTGGATAAAAAAATTAAAGCAATGAAGTGCTACAAGACCGAATATAGGAAGCATCCTCATCCGCGGAGTGCAGAAAGTATTAAGTCTTATGCCCATTACTGGGGAGGTATGGCAGGATTTAAATTTGCAGAGCCATTTGTATTGTTAAGAGAGATAATATTATAAAAATAATGTTGAGAAAATTAAAAATGAATAATTATATAAGAAATGGACTGCGTGATGGCAAATTTGCCTTAGGGATTTGGGGTCTAGGTTATATTGGTTGTTCAACCTGCGCTTATTTTGCTAAACAGAGAATCCATTCATTAGGAACAGATATAAGTATACAGCGAGTCATTGATATTAATGATGGTAAAGAGCCAATCCCTAATCTTGAACGCTGGTTGGGATTTAGAATAAAACCTTTGGTGAAGAGAGGCTTTATCTCTGCAGTGACAGACTGGCAGAAGCTAATTCATCCTTTTATCCCCGTACATTTCATTGCAGTTCAAACTGAGAAAAATGATAAACCGTATAATAAATATATTATTGATGTTATTAGCAAGTTAAGTAATTTCAAAAAGATAAAAATGAAATATCCGCCTTTAGTAATAATAGAAAGCACGCTTACTCCAAATCAAGTCGACAATATGATTATTCCCTTATTTAACAAAAGAGGGTTGAAGGTTGGTAAAGACATACTTTTGGGAGTAGCTCCTAGGAGAGATTGGCTTGGTTCTACTGGAAAATCATTGGTTAATATTCCACGGGTAATAGGCGCAACAACTAATCGGGCCGCAGAGTTAATGTATTCAGTTTTGAGCTTGGTATGTAAGCATTTAGTTATGGCTCGCAACCACAGAGACGCTGAAATAGTAAAGAGTGTGGAGAATGCCTACCGACTATTAAATATATCCTTAGCTAATCAATTGACTTTAGCTTATCCAGATGTAGATATAGCTGAAATTTTAAAGCTTGTTGGAACTAAATGGAATATAGAGACTTATTACCCCTCTTTTGGCGCTGGTGGATACTGTATACCTATAGCACCTTTATATGTGTTAAAAGGCGCCAAGCATCCTGAAAGATTGAGCTTGCTCAAACAATCGTTATTGATCAACCTAGAGCAACCCATAAAAGTGGCAAGGAGCATAATTAAAAGGGGTGCAAAAAACGTAGGTGTTCTTGGTATTTGTTATAAGGGAGATATACCTATTTGGAACTTAAGTCCCGCAGTGTCCATTATAAAAATACTTCAAAAGAAAAAAATCGAGGTTAAAGTGTATGATCCATATTTTTCCTGTTCAGATTTTGTAAAAATTGGAATATCATTTGATATTGAGACTTTTAAGTTTCCAGATGGATTAGTTGAATTTGATACTTTATTAATTATTTCAGACCATTCACAATTTAAGCTGAAAAATATAAGAAAAATTAAAAAGTATTTAAAAAAATGTAGATTAATATTAGATAATACCGGAATCTGGTCAAATTTTAACTTTGGAAAAAACATTGAGTATTTTAGAGCCGGTAATAAAAATTGGATAAAATAGGCAGTTTTGCAAACCAAAATAAAAGGATTAAATTTCTTCGTTTTATAAGATTTATCATCCCGCCCATCATTTCAGTTATAATACTTATAGTTATATTTTCAAAGATAAATTTCTATGAGGTGCTAGGGGTAATAAAAAAAATTAATTTAAATTATTTGTCTCTTGCCTTTTTAATCTCATTAATTGGAACTTTTTTTATCCCTGCAGATAAATGGAGAAGAATCTTGGCAGCACTTGGCTATAATTTAAGCTACAAAAAAGCGCTTTTTATAAAAATAGGAACCGCACCTACAGATGTTATTCTACCTTTTAAAATGGGAGAAATGTTAAAAGCTATGTATTTAAAGAAATATTATAACTTTACAATTGGAAAGGTATTGAGTTCAATAATTTTTGATAAGACTCTAAATCTTTGGGCAGTTTTGATTTTATTTTTTACCTATGCCAGTTTCATTCACGTTCCCACTTCATTAAAAATATTTAGCTTTATTTTTGTATTTCTTTCTATACTTTTGTTAAAGAAAAGAATATGGTCATTTTTACATTTAATTACAGAAAAAATCCATTTACCTTTACATAATTTTATCAAGCACTTAACTAGTGCATTTGAAGAAATAAACATTAAGTATAATTTTTTTTTATTATGTTATTCAGTGCTTGATATGTTATCAGAAATAATAATTTTTTATATTTTATTTAAGGCACTGGGTTTAAATATTCCATTTAATTTTGTTGTGCCTTACGCGGCTTTAGTTGTATTAATAAGTAGCATTCCGATTGTTGCTATGGGAATAGGCCTAAGAGAGGCCTCTGTTTTATTACTTTTCTCCCAGTTTGCAACAACTGAAGTATTATTAAGTATTGGCATATTAGTGAGTCTTATCAGTCATTTTCTTTTACGGCTAATTGGCCTTTTTATATTACCCAATTTTTTAGCGCGATTGTTTAATAGTCACAATGAGTAAAATGAAAAACTCCCTTAAAAAGCAATTATCTTTTAAACAAAAGTTACAATTGTTAATTTTTGGTTTATTTGTTTGTATAATAATCTTAGAAATAGGATTACGTCTGGGTGGCCTTGTGTTTATATTTTTACAAGAACGTAATAATATAAATTCTATTAAACAAAAGGGAGAATTTCGTGTTATGTGTTTAGGTGAGTCGACTACAGTATTATGGGGTAGAGATGCGTACCCTTATCAACTTGAAGGAATTTTAAATCAGCTAAACACAGGTATAAAATTTAGTGTGATAAATAATGGGCTTTCTGGTACTACTACCTCAAAGATTTCAGCTAGACTGGAAGCAGATCTTAATAAATATAAGCCGGATATAGTTACCGCTATGATAGGCATAAATGATAGAGAAGAGCCTACTGCTTATTCAACTGTAACCTTTCTTGATACCCCTAAAATTTTTTTCAAAAACTTCAGAACATATAAATTAATTAATCTTATTTACATGCACCTAGTTGCCAGAATAAATAAGGTGTATTTCAAATGGAGAATAAAAAACGAAAAAAATTTTGATTCAGATTGGATTTTTTCCACCTTTAATTTAAAAAAATTTCATGCTGATCAAAAAATCCCTTTACAGGCAGAACAAGTGCTTAAAGATGCAATATTACAAGATCCAAAAAATGATAAGTTATATCTCGGTTTAGGTTTATTTTATCAAAATTATGAATTGTTTTCTCAGGCTGAGAAAGCACTAAAAAAAGCTATTGAGATAGACCCCCAAAATAGCGAGGCGTATCTTGTATTAGGAGTGGTTTATGAAGAAAGTGGCCGGCAATATGCAGCAGAGAAATCATTAAAAAAAGCCATAGAACTTAACCCCACAGGCGAAGAAGCATATGCAGAACTTGGTTGGTATTACCAACAGCGAAATATGCTCCATCAGGCAGAAGAAGCATTTAAAAAAACCATAGAATTAAATCCTAACAATGAAGCCGGCTACGAGGGCTTAGGGATGACCTACGAAGAGAAAGGAAGATATTCAGAAGCAGAAAAAATGTTTAAAAAAGCAATAAGTGTAGATCATAAAAGCGGAAATTCTTATGAAGGATTAGTGCGAATCTATGAAAGGCAGAAAAATTATGCTTCCGCTGAAGAAATGTTTAAAAAATGCATTGAGCTAAATCCAAATAGTGACTGGCCGTATCAATATGCGATTAGATTTTATAATGAATTAGGCGAAGAAATATTAGCGCAGAAATATCTTAGAAGAATGCAGAGATTAAGATTAGACTACCACAATCCCATTACTCAATATAATTATAAAAAAATAAGAAAAATATTAGATAAAAGAGGAATTAAACTGGTATGCATACAGTATCCTATGCGTAGTATTGAGCCATTAAAAAAGATATTTGAAGGTGATGAAGGAGTTATGTTTGTAGATAATGAAAAAATTTTTAAAAATGCACTACTGAATGCTAATTATAAGGAATATTTTACAGATTTATTTGCTGGAGATTTTGGACATTGTACTCGCAAGGGTAATAGACTTTTAGCTGAAAATATTGCCAACGTGATATTAAAAGATATTTCAACAACAAAGTAACAAGTGATTAAATTCATATTTTTATCATTTATATAATTTACAAACAACTAAACAATCAACCCGAGGCGAGTTATTTTGACTAATAGAATGAAGTAGCTTAATGTTTTAGGGGAAAAATAAATTATTCAGATGGTGGGAGCCGAACTAAGGAATAACTATTCATTAGAAATCAAACCTACAACATAAACAAGTTCAGGTGGCTATCTATGGCAGATATCTTGAGTCACGATTGAGAAAGTGCCGGAGAAGGGAGTTAGACATTTAGCGTAAGATTTCAATCATTAGAAGATTTTAGAAACTGTTCAGCGATTTTTCGTTTGCGTTTTAAGCAAGGAACCTGTGGTTTATAGTAAATCCATGATAATAATTTCAAAGCAGGAGTTTGTTAGTTTTGCAAATTTTTCTTAAACCGTTCCGACTTGATATTGTAAAGGTGAGCAGCGAGTTCTTTGTTCTTTGGTAGCAGGAAGCTGGAATCAATGATGATAAGAGAAGCAATTGCCTGTTTGCATTCGC
>JBDRBU010000029.1:0-5628 GCA_043822305.1 Candidatus Firestoneibacteriota bacterium | reverse complement strand
TAATCCTTGTTAAGCATCTGTCATTTTCCTCCGTATAATATGTTTTTATTTATATTATACAGGATTTAACAGATACTTTCTATTTCAAAGATCCATCCTATCCTATTACATCTCTACAATAGAACCTGAAGAACCGGAATACAATCCTCACGGCTTTCACTGACTATTTACATTATTAATTACCTCCTAACTTTAGGACCCAAAACATCTTTGTTGTAAGTATAACAAAAATTTCTCAAACTATCAACTAGAATTAATTTAATTTTACTGTCAATATTTATGGCGGGCAGTCCCTCTTCAAGAAAAAGCAGAGTTCACTGACTATTCACCAATATCCTTATCTAATATCCTGAATATGATGCCTTATATCTTTTCCTAAAACCACAAATATTACATCCTCAGAAATATTAGTTGAATGGTCACCTATTCTTTCTAAATGTCTTGATATTAATATTAAATCTAATGCTCTTGTGACATTCTTTGAATCAGACATCATATAAGTTAAAAGTTCTCTAAACACCTGGTCTTTTAAATTATCAACTTCATCATCTTTTAAAAGAACTGACTTTGCTAAATCAGCATCTTTTTTTACAAATGCATCTAAACTGTCTTTTACCATCTTTTTTACTATTTCAGCCATTCTTGGAATATCTATAAGAGGTTTTAATGGTGGTTCTTTCAATAAATTAATACTAGCCTGTGCTATGTTTATTGCCTGGTCCCCCATTCTTTCTAAGTCACTATTAATCTTCATAGCAGAAGTTATAAATCTTAAATCAATCGCAGTTGGTTGCTGAAGTGCAATAAGCTTTAAACATTTATCATCTATCTCAATTTGAATTTTATTAACCTCATCTTCATGCTTATACACTTCCTGTATTGATTCTTCTTTTCTGTCAACAAGAGATTTAATGGAATGGTAAATCATTAATTCAACCAAACTCCCCATATAAAGAAGTTTTTCTTTCAATTCTTTTAATTCTTCTTCAAAATGTCTTAGCATATACCCTCCCTTATCCAAATCTTCCTGTAATATAATCCTCTGTTTGTTTATTTTTTGGTGCTGTAAAAATCTGTGAAGTTTCACCAAATTCTACCAACTCTCCAAGCAGCATAAATCCAGTATCATCTGAAACACGGGCTGATTGTTGCATATTATGAGTTACAATTATTATAGTATATTTTTTCTTAAGTTCAATCATTAATTCTTCTATTTTTAATGTTGCGATAGGGTCTAATGCAGAACATGGTTCATCAAGTAAAATTACTTCTGGTTTAACTGCTATAAGCCTTGCAATGCAAAGTCTTTGTTTTTGTTCCAAAGAGATATCAAGAGCAGATTTTCTTAGTTTATCTTTTAAATCATCCCATAATAACACCGCTCTTAAACTCTCTTTAACAATACCGTCTATTTCATTACCTTTTGCCATCTTATGGATTTTTAAACCAAAAGCAACATTTTCATAAATAGAAAGCGGAAATGGATTTGGTCTTTGAAAAACCATACCAACCTTTCTTCTCAACAAATCTATATCAATATGATTATTATAGAACTTCTCCCCATCAAGAAAAACATCACCTGTAATTTTGACTCCTTCAATCATATCATTCATACGGTTAAATACCCTAAGTAAAGTAGACTTACCACATCCAGAAGGTCCTATTATAGCAGTAATTCTTTTTTCTTCTATACTCATATTTACAGCTTTAAGTGCTTGAAATTTATCATAGTATAAATTTAAATCAGCAACTTTTATCTTAGCCATATTACCCTCAATAAACAGATGTCAGGTTCATCCAAATCTTCCTGTAATATAATCCTCAGTCCTTTTATCCTTTGGTGAAACAAATATATTTTCTGTCTTATCTATCTCAATTAATTCTCCCATAAGAAAAAATGCAGTTCTGTCACTAACACGAGATGCCTGTTTAACATTATTAGTAACTAAAATAATTGTATATTCTTTTTTTAATTCAACCATTGTTTCTTCTACTTTTCTTGTTGAGATAGGGTCTAATCCTGAGCAAGGTTCATCAAAAAGAATAACTTCCGGTGTTGTAGCAAGAGTTCTTGCAAGGCACAATCTTTGCTGTTGTCCACCCGATAATTTAATGGCAGGTTCATCAAGTCTATCTTTCACTTCATCCCACAAAAATGCAGCAAACAATGATTTCGCTACTATATCTTCTAATTTCTTTCTATCTTTTATACCATATCTTCTTGGACCGTATGCAATATTTTCAAAAATACTTAAAGGTAAGGGAAGTGGTAACGCAAAAACCATCCCTACTCTTTTTCGCAAGGTTTCAGAATCCATCTCATAAATATCTTTATTATCAAAATATACTTTTCCTTCTCTCCTGAATTTAACATTTAAATCATTTAGTCTATTTAAAGTTCTTAAAAATGTAGTTTTACCACTACTTGCAGGACCAATTATTCCAAGTATCTCATTTTCAAATACAGTTATATTTAAAGATTTAATACTATGAATATCATTAAAAAAACAATTTAAATTTTTAGTTGTAATTTTATCTACCATTTTTTTCTCTTTCTAAAATAAGAACGAATGAATATTGCAAAAAAACTCATACCAAGCACAATAACAAGTAATGTTAAAGCAGTTCCATAGATTAAATTTTTAGGCATATTCGGAATCTGAGTTGATATAATATATAAATGATATGGCAAAGCCATTACCTGGTCAAAGATAGATGTAGGCAAATGAGGAACATAAAATGCTGCAGCAGTAAAAAGTATAGGAGCTGTCTCACCAGCAACTCTTGAAATGCTTAAGATTACACCAGTCATAATACCAGGTAATGCATTTGGTAAAACGATATGCCGTATTGTCTGCCATTTACTAACTCCCAATGAAATACTGGCTTCTCTAAACGATTGAGGCACACTGTTTAAAGCACCACTTGATGTTGTAATTATGCATGGAAGTTCCATAATAGATAAAGTTAATGCACCTGCTAAAATTGAAACTCCAAAATTTAAAAATATTACAAAAAATCCTAGCCCAAAAAGACCATAAACTACTGATGGAACACCTGCTAAATTAATAATAGCTAATTTAATTAATCTAGTAGGTAGATTGTCCTTTGCATATTCATTTAAATATATTGCAGACAACACTCCTATTGGCAATGCAACTGATGTAGCACAAAGAACAATTGAAAATGTCCCTATTATTGCAGGAAAAATTCCACCGCTCCTCATTCCGTCTTTCGGCATAGATGTTAAAAACTCAAATGAGATTGCAGAAGAACCTTCTTTAATAATAATAAAAAGAATTATAAGTACGGGTGTAATAATTAAAAGCGTAGCCGCAAATAAAACAGAAAAAACAACCTTTTGTGTTTGTTTTGCGTTCATTTACTTTTCCCTCTATTTAAAAATGTATCTGCTATAAAATTTATAATAAATGTTATTATAAATAAAACAAGACCTATTGCAAATAAACCATGATAATGAATAGAACCTTTTACTGTTTCCCCCATTTCTGCTGCAATGGTAGCAGTCATAGTTCTAACTGGCTGGAATATATTACTTGGAATATTCGCAGCATTTCCAGTTATCATCATAACAGCCATTGTTTCACCAATAACCCGTCCTATACCAAGCATTACCGCAGCAAGTATACCAGGCAAAGCAGCCGGAAAAATTATTCTGTACATAGTCTGCCATTTAGTTGCTCCTAATGCTAAAGCACCTTCTTTATACTGACCTGGCACTGCTCTTATTGCATCTTCTGATATTGAAACAATTGTTGGCATCGCCATAAAGGCAAGCATTAAAGAACCTGTAAATGCAGTTAAACCTGTCGGTAAGTTAAATATAATTCTTACAAGTGGCACTAAAGTTATCATTCCAATAAAACCAATAACAACACTTGGTACTGCTGCTAAAAGTTCTATACCGGATTTTAAAAAATCCCTGATACTGGAAGGTGCTACTTCTGCTATATAAAAAGCAGCCATAACACCTATTGGAATTGCAATTAAACTTGCTCCAAGTGTAACAAATAAAGAACCTATAATAAGAGGCAAAATCCCAAATTTCGGAGGAGTTGAAGTAGGATACCAGAATTTTCCAGTAATAAAGTCAGAAAAATTACACTCATGAAAGAAGGACAAACCTTCTTTCAACAAAAAAAAGAATATTAAAATAACAAAAACTATGGCAACTAATCCGGAAACAAATATTAGTTTTTCAATTATAAAGTCTACAATTTTTCTCATATTATTATTGTATGGGAATTTCCTTTTTCATGCACCTTAAAGAATGAGGCTACCAAGTCTCTGGTAGTCGCAGGCTTTATGCCTACGTTAATTCACCTTCTTAATCGGGACAAAATCAACTTTTCGGACTATTTTTTGTCCTTCGTTAGATAAAACAAAATCTATAAAATCTTTTATATCGCCAAATGGTTCGCAATGAGTATAAAGGTATAAAGGTCTTGAAATTGGATAAGTCATATTTATTACATTTTCAATCGTTGGTTTAATATATTTATTTTTATCCTTTGCAATTGCAATTGCTTTTAAATAATTGGATAAGTATCCCATACCAACATAACCTATTGCATTGGGATTTTGCACAACCTCATTAACTATTGTCTGTGAAGAAGACATAAGTAATGATGTTGGTGAAAACTCTTCTGTTCCTTTCTTATTGCCTCTTCTTAAAATATGTTCTTTAAAAAACATATGTGTTCCAGAATTACTTTCTCTAGATAATATAACAATTACTTTATCTAATCCACCTATATCTTTCCAGTTTTTAACATTTCCAATAAAAATATCCCTGATTTCATCTATGGTAAGTTTTGAAACAGGGTTATCTGGATGAACAATAACAGCAAGACCATCTAATCCTACAATAAATTCAGTGGGTTTAATATTCTTTTCTTTAGCAAGTATAATTTCTTTATCTTCTATTGATCTTGAAGCCATGGCAATATCACATGTCCCATTTAGTAGTGCAGCAAATCCTGTTCCAGACCCTCCACCGGTTATACCTATATTAACTTTAGGATTCAGTTTTGCAAACTCTTCAGTCCACACCTGAACAAGATTAACAATAGTATCAGACCCTTTAATTTGAATACTACTTTTAATATTATCGCCTTGCTGTGTGTTATGACCACACCCTATTAATAAAAAAAATAAAAAATAGGGACAGATACCATTTTTTATCTTATTTTGCATACTCCATCTCCATTAAATATAAATGAAGCCCTCTAATTTTTAATTCCCCCTTTTAATTCCCCCTTAATAAAGGGGGTTAGGGGGTTGTATATATTCAGCCTGCGATATTAATATTTTCATTGGAGCTGGCGAAGGGAATCGAACCCCCGACCTGCTCATTACAAGTGAGCTGCTCTACCAACTGAGCTACGCCAGCATATATTTTGTAAGTCTTTTGGTAAAAATATTATAACACACTGGATATTAAAATGAAACAATTTTTTGATATAGTCAGGCTGTTGATTTAGTTAAATCGACCTATTTTTCAGCCTTAAAAACCTCTTTTTTGAACATTTAATACTTAGGACAAAATTAAATTTTGTCTTTTCAATGTCTTCTAACTATAATATACTAAATTAATTTTATTTTGTC
>JBDRBU010000028.1:0-11681 GCA_043822305.1 Candidatus Firestoneibacteriota bacterium | reverse complement strand
TTGCCACCTCCTTTTGAAATATTATAGAGGTAGTTTTAATTTTTGTATAGATTTTTATGTAAAAAAGTGATATAATTTTGTATCGATTCTTATGTGAGGCAATGATACGATTTCGTATCGATTTTTGATGAGGCAAAACGATATATTGACAAAACATAAAATTTTTGTTATAATTAGATAGTCTTCTCATCTAAGAGGGGACTATTTTATTATAGAAAGGGGCGATGAAATGTGGTAGAGGTTATTGTTAGATCTGATGAATCTTTTGAATCAGCACTTAGAAGATTTAAGAGAAAATGTCAGTTGGAAGGTATCTTGACAGAGATCAAGAAGAGAGAGCATTATGAAAAACCTAGTGCCAAGAGGAAGAAAAAGGAAGAATCTGCGGCCAGAAAATTGAAAAGAAGATTAGAAAGAATGCAGTGAGGATTTTAAATGGGGTTAAGAGAAAAATTAGATGAAGATTTAAAAATAGCAGTAAAGGCAAAAGACTCATTGAAGGTTTCAACCATTAGGCTATTAAAGAGTGCCTTCAGGAATGCTGAAATAGCGAAGATCAAAAAATTTTCCGATGATGAGATTTTGGCAGTGGTTCAAACATCTATTAAGCAAAGAAAAGAATCAATAGAGCAATTTAAAACGGGAAACAGAAACGATCTTGCAGAAAAAGAAGAAAACGAGAAAAAGATACTTGAATCTTATTTGCCCCCACAGTTAAGTGTTGATGAGATTAAGAAGTTAATAGAAGATGCGGTTAAAGAGGTAGGAGCATCTACACCTAAAGATATTGGTAAAGTTATGGGTAAACTTATGTCTCTTGTTCGGGGTAAAGCAGATGGTAATCTTGTTAATCAGATTGTTAGGGAAAGATTAAAATAAGTGGATGGTAATATTAAAAAGAGATTTTTACTCAAGAAAAACTATAAAAGTTGCTAAAGAATTATTAGGAAAAATTTTAATCAGAAAAGTCAAAAACAAAATTCTTTCAGGAAGAATAGTAGAGGTTGAAGCATATTTAGGAAAAGATGATCCTGCCAGTCATGCTTCTCATGGGAAACTTCCAAGAAATAGTGTAATGTTTGGGGAACCTGGTTTAGCCTATGTGTATTTTTGTTATGGTAACCATTTTTTAATGAATGTAGTTACGGAGAAAGAAGGGACTCCTGGAGCAGTTTTAATTAGAGCATTAGAACCATTAAAGGGTATAGCCAAAAACCTTACTAATGGTCCAGGTAAATTAACAAAAGCATTAAGTATTAGCAAAAAATTTAATTCATATGATTTAACAAAAGGTAAAGAACTTTATATAGTAGATGATGGTTTTTCTAACTTTAAAATAGTTAAGACAGAAAGAGTTGGTATAAAAAAAGGCAAAGAAAGACTTTTAAGATTTTATATTAATGGAAATAGACATATTTCAAAAAAATAATAACAACCCCCTGACCCCCTTTAATAAGGGGGAATAAAAAAATGGAGAAAAATATGAAAATAAAAGACTTATATGAGTTAATAGTAAAAAAAGGGATAGAAAATGATCCACGAGGAAAAGAGGCAGTGTTAAAAGTATTAAAAAGGGTTTCCAATGACTATGAAAAATTAAGAGATGAAGAAAAAAAAGAATTTGATAAAGAAAAATTAATAAATCCTTATACAGATACCAGAGTACTTAATGGAGATTTAAACCTTGATGTGAAAAGAGTAATAGTAGGAATAGATATTGAGGTTGCTGAAGTTTTATTAACAGATAGGATTTCAGACAAAAATGGAAAGATTGATTTGATTTTAGGTCATCATCCTTTAGGTAAAGCTTTTGCAAATTTTTATGAAGTAATGGGAATGCAAGCAGATATTTTGTGTAAATTCGGTGTTCCAATTAATGTAGCCGAAAGCACACTCTCTCCAAGGATAAAAGAAGTAGAAAGAAAGGTTTTGCCTTTAAATCATATGAGAACTGTAGATGCAGCAAGACTTATGGATATTCCTCTTATGTGTGCTCATACAGTCGCGGATAATTTTGTTGTCACTTATTTACAATCTTTAGTTGATACTAAAAAACCAGAGACGCTTAAAGATGTAATAAATATATTAAAAGAAATTCCTGAGTATGCATATGCATTATCAAATAATGCCGGTCCCAGGATAATTGTTGGAAACGATTCAAATAGAGTTGGAAAGATATTTGTAGATATGACTGGCGGCACAGAGGGTGCAAAAGAGGTTTACGAGAAAATTTCACAAGCAGGCGTAGGAACTATAATCGGGATGCATTTTTCAGAAGAGCATAAGAAAGAAATGGAAAAGTGTCATATTAATGTTATTGTGGCCGGGCATATATCCAGTGATAGTTTGGGACTTAATTTATTACTTGATGAAGTATTAAAAGCAGAAGGCATAAATATTGTTCCCTGTTCTGGATTTTATAGAGTAAGCAGGACCTGTTAAATGGGGTTAATACCTGAAGAAAAAATTTTAGAGATTAAAGAAGTATCTAACATTGTTGGTACAATCTCTGATTATGTTTCGCTACGAAAAGCGGGTGTAAATTTTAAAGGGCTATGCCCTTTTCATGTGGAAAAAACCCCTTCGTTTTTGGTTAGTCCTGCTAAGCAAATTTTTCACTGCTTCGGGTGCGGAGTTGGTGGGAATGTTTTTCATTTTATTTCAAAGGTTGAAAATTTAAATTTTATCGATGCTGTAAAATTTCTTGCAGAAAAAAATGGAATAAGATTAGCCTTGGCTGGAGTAAAAGAGGACATAAAAGAAGAAATTTATAAAATAAATGAATTAGCTGCCAAATTTTTTAAGGAAAAATTATTAGAAAGTAAATCTGTTCAGGACTATTTAAAAAGAAGAAATATTAATAATGAAACTATTAATAGATTTTTGTTAGGATTTGCTCCAGATGCGTGGGATGGTTTTTACAATTTTGCCAGGAAAAATAACATTTCTGATTATTTACTCCTTCAAACGGGTTTAGTGATTAAAAGAGAAAAAAGCGAAGGTTATTATGATAGGTTTAGAAATAGATTAATGTTTTCTATCTTTAACAATTCAGGAAAAATCTGCGGATTTGGTGGGAGAGTATTAGATGATAGTTTGCCAAAGTATATTAATTCTCCGGAATCCCCTGTTTATATAAAAGGTAGAAATTTATATGGTTGGCATTTCGCAAAGGAGAGTATAGTCAAAGAAAATAAAGCCATAATCGTTGAAGGTTATTTTGATTGTATAACATCGCATCAATTTGGGATAACAAATGTAGTCGCAACATTAGGGACCGCTTTAACGAAAGAGCAAACACAGATTGTTAAAAGATATGCTGATAACGCTGTAATTGCATATGATATTGATCTGGCAGGTATTAAGGCTAGTCTAAGGGGTTTAGATTTATTGATTGAAGAAGGATTAAATGTAAAGATAGCGGTTTTAGAGGAAGGCAAGGACCCTGATGAATATTTAAATAAAAAAGGAAAACACCAGTTTCTTTCTTGTTTAAGTAAATCTAAGGAAATTATAGATTTTTGGTTTGATATTTCTAAAAAAGAAAAACTTTCTGACCTTAAAGGAAAGTTAAAATTAGTTAATGAGATGTTGCCTGTCGTGGCTAAAGTGCAGGATGATGGTAAACGTTTAGAATATAGAAAGTTAATATCTGAGAAATTAAGTATCCCTGAGACTTATATTTCCAAAGAATTAGATAAGTTGTTAAGAAAAATCTATAAAATTGATATAAACGAGAAAAAAAGTCCAAAAGTTTTAGCCATATATGAGTTAGCAGAAAGAAAATTGTTGAAGTTGGTATTAGGTAATTCTAATATTGCGAAAAGAGTAAGGAATAAAATTACTCCTTCGGATTTTTCTAATCCTGTTTTTGCTAAATTATTAGAGATAGTTTTTAGTTATTTAGATGAAAACAAAGAAACAAATAATATAAATATATCGGATTTTACTGATGAAAATTTAACAAAAGCTTACACTGAATTAGTTTTTGAAAAAGAAGAATATAAGGATGAAATAAAAGCTGAAAATGATTTAATAAGGGTTATTGAAGAAAACAGAATGAAAAAGCGTTTAATAGAGTTAGAGGAAGAAGTAAAAAATCTGGGTAAAAAAGATGTGGATAAAAAGTTAATAGAAGAGTATTGGCAATTGCAGAAATATTTAAAGGGAAATAGGAATAGCAAAGTAGTTAAGCATCTTTAGATGCTGTTTAATACAGGGTCTAAAGACCCTTGACGACAGTTTGAAGGAGGTTGTTTGGCTAAGATTAATACCAAAATTACTAATCTTGAACAACTTATTGAGATGGGGAAAGAAAAAGGATTCCTAACTTATCAAGAGGTGAATGATATTTTGCCAGAAGATGTTATTTCACCAGATGAGATAGATAACATTTTAACTAAGTTAGGAGAGATGCATATAGATATAGTTGATACACCCAAGGAAGAAAAAGTTTTATCTGAAATAGGGATTCATTTAGAACAACCAACAGAAGCAATAGTCGATGACCCTATAAGGTTATATTTAAAGTCTATGGGTCAAATTCCAATACTAACCAGGGAAGAAGAATTAAGTTTTGCCAAGGAAATAAGAGAGGCGGAAGAAGAAATAGACAGAATTCTTTTTAGTGCTGAATTTATATTAGAAAAATTTAAATTAGCATCACGCGAGGTTTTAGAAAATAAAAAAGGGATTCAAGAATTAGTTAATATTGATTCGGAAAGTGAAATTTCTAAAAGAATAGTTAAAAGGTATAGGAAAATATTAAGAGAAACTTTAAGAAAGATTAAATTTGAAGAGAATAGAATAAAAAAGATTGATTCAAGATTAAGAAAAAAAAGAATAAGCGATAGACAAAGGGCTTTATTGGAAGAAAAAAAGATGGAAGGTTGCGACAGAATAATTAATGCTCTTATTGCTTTGGATATCAGCACAGAAGAGAAAAAAAAGATGATAAACAGCATTAAAGAGTTGTCTGGTCATGTGCAGAATTTTGAAAAAGAAATTGAATTGATTGAAAATACTTGTAATTTAAGTAAGGAGCAGTTGAAAAAAATAAATAATAAAAAAAAGGTGAAATTTAAGAAAAAATTCAGTAAAAAAGAATTAATTAATTTTTACAAAAAAATAGTATCTAATGAGAGAAAAATAAACAAGATAGAGAAAGAATATGATATTATTACTTCAAAGTTGAAAACGAATTCAAAAAAGATAGAAGAGAGCGAGAAGAGAGCATATGAATCTAAAATGAAATTAGTTAAAGCTAATCTTAGATTAGTTGTAAGTATTGCCAAAAAGTATACTAATAGAGGGCTTCATTTTCTTGATTTAATTCAAGAAGGGAATATTGGTCTGATGAGAGCTGTTGATAAATTTGAATATGAGAGAGGTTATAAATTTAGTACATATGCTACCTGGTGGATAAGACAGGCTATAACCAGGGCCATTGCTGACCAGGGAAGAACAATAAGAATACCGGTCCATATGATAGAGACCTTAAATAAATTAGTAAAAAATTACAAAGGATTATTGCAGAATCTTGGAAGAGAACCTTCTCCGGATGAAGTTGCTGGGAATATGGATCTACCTCCAGAGAAAATAAGAGAGGTTTTGAAAATAGCTCAGGAGCCAGTATCACTTGAGACACCTATTGGTGAAGATAAAGATGGACATTTAAGTGATATCATAGAAGATAAAGAGGTGGTTTCTCCTGCGGGTGCTGCTGCTCATTTAATATTACAGGAACAGTTGGAGAGGGTTTTACGAACACTTAAAACACGCGAAGCAGAGGTTATTAGACTTCGATTTGGTATTAATAAACCATATCCATATACATTGGAAGACGTTGGTAATATATTCAATATAACAAGAGAAAGAGTAAGACAGATAGAAGCAAAGGCATTAAGAAAATTAAAACATCCGGTTAGAGCAAGAGTTTTGAAAGGATTTTTAGAACAACAGTAATACGATACGCAGGCTAAACCCTGTACCACTCGTTATACTCGGGTACAGGACTAAAGAGCCTGCGGCTATCAATGAAAATTATTGTTTTTAAAAGAGTTAGATGGCTTTTACTGAATACTTACGAAAAATTGGAGAATAAGTTATAAGTAAAAGAGATTTTAAATTTATTTTTGCCCCCAAGAGTATGTGAATTACAAAAACAGCACCCATATGTTCATGCCAAACTTTGAGAAATTAATGATAGATATTATTCGAAAAATGAATCTCCCAGATAAAATGGATAAAACTGTTAACTGTACTGATGTTCCAAATGACCTTGAGAAATTAAAAAAATAGTGTCCCTTTTTACTTCCCCCATATGTCTTTTAAGTATTCTTTTATTGTTCTATCACTTGAGAATCTTCCAGACTTAGCCACATTGATGATTGATTTTTTTATCCATTCATCAGAGTTTTTATATAAAATTGAAACTGATTCTTGTGCTTTTAGGTATGATTCAAAATCTGCACAAACAAAGAATCTATCAATGTTTGAAAGAGAGTTAAGAATAGGTTCAAATATTCCATGTTCGTTTGGTGAAAAGAAATTATTTTTTATTAGGTTTATTATTTCTTGCAAAGTAGGAGATTGGTTAATAAACTCATTTGGAGAAACCCCATGGTTTTTTAATTCCTGAATCTCATTAGTTTTAAGTCCGAATATAAACATATGATCACAACCAACAGCATCTAAAATTTCTATATTTGCTCCATCAAGTGTTCCTATGGTTAATGCCCCGTTCATCATAAATTTCATACAACCAGTGCCAGAAGCTTCTGTTCCAGCCGTAGATATTTGCTCAGATAATTCACCTGCTGGAAATATTTTTTCTGCAACTGAAACACCGTAGTTTTCTATAAAAACTACTTTTATTTTGTCATGAATGGTTTTATCATTATTTATTGTTTCCCCGATATTATTTATAAATTTAATTGTAAGTTTTGCCATGTCATAGCCGGGAGCTGCTTTTCCACCAAATATAAATGTTCTGGGTATAAAGGGTGTATTTGGATTTTTTTTAATTTTAAGGTATTCGGATATAATATAAAAGCAGAACAGGGATTGACGTTTGTATTCATGTATTCGTTTAACCTGTATGTCAAAGATTGATTCAGGATTAACTAATATTCCGGTAGTTTTATTTATAAAATTTGAAAGTGATTCTTTGTTTTCTGTTTTTATCTCCTGCCATCTTTTTCTGAAAGAAAGGTCTTCTTTAAATGATAAAATTTTTTCAAGTTCAAGAGCATCGGTTATCCATCGTAGGCCGATAGCTTCTGTTATAAGATTAGATAACTTTGGATTTGATTCTAACAACCATCTCCTTTGGGTTACGCCGTTAGTTTTATTATTAAATCTTTCAGGATACATTTCATAAAAATCTTTAAAGACATGTGTTTTAAGAAGATTAGAATGAAGTTCTGAAACCCCATTTGTTGAGTGACTTCCTATCACACCTAAATATGCCATTTGTATTAAATCTGGTTCTCCCTCTTCAATGAGTGACAACCTTATTCTATGTTCAATATCTTTTGGAAATTTTTTATCTACTTCATCAAGGAATTTTGCATTAATTTCGTAGATAATTTGAAGATGTCTTGGAAGTAGTTCTTCAAACATTTTAACTGACCATTTTTCAAGTGCTTCGGGCATAACAGTATGGTTAGTATAGGCAAATGTATTGACAACTGTGTTCCAAGCTTCAGCCCATTCTATGTTTTCTTCATCAATCAATATCCGCATAAGTTCTGCAATGGCTAATGTTGGATGTGTATCGTTAAGTTGGATAGCAACTTTTTTTGGTAGGTCTCTTATATCTTTATTATCCTTTTTAAATCTTCGTATAATATCTGCAATGGAAGATGCAGTAAAGAAGTATTCTTGACTTAATCTAAGTTCTCGGCCCTTATAAAAATCGTCATTTGGATACAGCACTTTTGAAATATTTTCAGAATATATTTTATCGTAAACAGATTGTTCGTAATTACCCGCGTTGAAATGTTTAAGGTCAAATTCTTCAACACTTCTGGCAGACCATAATCTTAATGTATTAACTATACCATTTTTATATCCTGCAACTGGGGTATCGTAGGGCATAGCAAGAATATCATCAGTATTAACCCATTTTGCTTTTGTTTTTCCATGATCAACTACTTTTTCTACATTCCCTTTAAATTTTACTTTAACAGCGTATTCAGGTCTTATAAATTCCCAAGGATTTCCTGGTTTTAACCACTCATCAACATATTCAATCTGATATCCGTTAATTATTTTTTGTTTAAATATTCCATAATCATAGCGTATGCCGTAGCCATGTGACGGAATACCCAGAGTAGCCATTGATTCTAAAAAGCACGCGGCAAGCCTGCCTAATCCACCATTACCAAGTCCGGCATCAACTTCTTGTTCTGTTATATCTTCTATATCTAAATCCATCTCTTTTAGGGCAGATTTGATTATTGCTTCACAGTTAAGATTTATCATGTTGTTTTTTAGAAGTCTTCCGATTAAAAATTCCATAGACAGATAATAAACTCTTTTTGGATTTTCGTTATGATACTTTTCCTGTGTTAATAACCATTGTTCTACAAGTTTATTTCTTACGGCCAGAGCCAGTGCCATGAAATTATCATGGCCAGTTGTTGTATATTTATCTTTAGCCAGCAAATATTCACGATTATATTGAAACGATCTTTGTATGCTTTCTTTCGTTATCTCTTTTTGTCCTATGACTACCCATTTTGAATCTGTATTTGGTTTTTTATTTTCTTCCATATATTTAATCATACCTAATAATTTATATTTTGTCAATTAATAATTTTCTTTAATAATTTAAAATTTTCTGCTATAATATTAAAAGAGGTATTTAAATGAAAGTATTAGTTACAGGTGGAGCAGGTTTTATAGGTTCGCATATAGTTGATGAATGTATTAAGAAAGGCCATGAAGTTATTATTCTTGATGATTTATCAACAGGGAAGAAAGAAAACATAAATCATCTCGCCAAGTTTTATAAATATGATATAACTACCAGTGAGGCAACCAGGATTTTAAAAAAAGATATACCAGATTATATAATTCATCATGCTGCTCAAATTAGTGTTTCTAAATCAGTAAGATCTCCATTTGAAGATGCAAGAGTAAATATTATGGGTACTTTAAGACTTTTAGAGTTTGCCAGGTTAAACGGTGTGAAAAAGATTATCTTTGCTTCATCGGGCGGAACAATTTATGGTGAACCAAATAAGTTTCCGATTACAGAAAAATTTAAATTTGATGCTTCTTCTCCATATGGTATGGCTAAGATGATTATAGAATATTATTTAAGATTTTATTATAAAGAATATAAATTACCTTATATTTCCTTGAGATATTCAAATGTTTATGGACCAAGACAGGACTCTCATGGTGAAGCAGGGGTTGTGGCGATATTTGTCAAATCTATGCTAGGTGGTATTACTCCCATTATAAATGGGGATGGTAAATATATTAGAGATTATGTTTATTGCGGTGATGTTGTTAATGCAAATATGGCTGCATTAAAATCAGATGTTGTTGGTGGATTTAATATAGGAACAAATACAGGAACTGATGTGAATGAATTATATAAAAAATTAGCTAAAATAATTGGGTTCAAAGAAAAACCAAAGTGTGGTCCTGCCAGAGCCGGAGATTTAAGAAAAAATATTTTATCTTTCGATAAGGCAAAAAGAGTTTTAAAATGGAAGCCTGTAGTTTTATTGGATGAAGGTTTAAAAAAGACAGTTAAATATTTTTGATTATGGAGTGCATCGTTTGTATGTCGAAAGATAAAATATGAATATAGAAAAAAGAAGAGAAGTGATTCTAAAGAAGTTTAAAGAACTTTTTCCGCGGAGTGAAAATCCAAGAATTTTCGCAGGACCAGGGAGAGTAAATATAATAGGTGGGCATACCGACTATAATTCAGGGCTTGTTCTTCCTACGGCTGTTGATAGAGAAATTTTAATGGTTGCTCAAAATAGAAATGATAATTTATTGAAAATGTTTTCTATTGATTATAATGAGGGATGCGAGGTTTCTTTAAATGAGTTACAATTTAACGATAAAAAAAAATGGGCTAATTATCTTCTGGGGGTTTTTTATTTTCTAAAAGAAATGGGTTTCAAAATAAATGGTGTAAATCTGGTATTTGGTGGAGACATCCCTCAAGGTGGAGGGATGAGTTCTTCTGCGGCGTTAGAAGTTGGGACAGCTTACACTGTCAGAGCACTTCAAGGATTAGACCTTTCGGGTGTTGATTTAATTAAGGTATCTCAAAAAGCAGAGAATAAATTTGTAGGTGTAATGTGTGGAATAATGGACCAGTTTGCTTCTACTATGAGTAAAAAAGACCATTTAATATTTTTAGATTGTGCAGATTTGAGTTTCGAACTTATTCCTATAAAATTTTCTGACATTAAATTTGTTGTATGTGATACGAAAAAGGAAAGAACATTAGCCGGTTCTGAGTATAATAAGAGAAGACAACAATGTGGTGAAGCAGTAGAGATATTAAAGAAATTCATCCCGGGTATTAGGGTTTTAAGAGATGTAAGTATAGATGATTTTGAAAGATATAAGGACAAATTGCCACATCCATTGAATAAACGAGCTAATCATATAATTTATGAAATAGATAGAGTAAGAAAAGTTGCAGATGCTTTAAAACAAAATAACATTGATTATATAGGGAGATTGCAACAGGAGTCGCAAAAGAGCATGAGAGATTTGTTTGAGATTAGTTGTAATGAATTAGATGTAATGGTTGAATTAGCAGATAGTGTTAAAGGAGTTTATGGAACTCGTATTATTGGTGGAGGATTTGGCGGTTGTACTATTAGTCTGGTTAAAGCAGAATCAATAGAAAATTTTAAATCAAAAATCCTATCCGAATACCCAAAAAAGATTGGCAAAATATCGGAAATTTGGGTTTGTGAATCTTCTGATGGAGCAAGGGAGATTAAGTAAAAATTTGTTTCAATTCAGCTTTGACTAGTTTTTGGGGGGCAGGTCAAAATCACTTCCGGCAAGATGTTTTCAAAGCCAATGAATTCAGCAACTTCTTTATTTATTGGGTTTGAAAATATCTCTTCTGGTTTTCCTATTTGTTGAATCTTTCCATTTATTAAAATTGCTATTCTGTCGGCAATACTTAACGCCTCGTTTCTGTCGTGAGTTACAAACACAGCCGTAGTTTTTGTTTTTTTAATTATGGATTTTAATTCGTCCCAACTTCCGCAGTTTTAGTTTAAAAGAGTCAAAAACAGGATACTTTTTTGAAAAAAACCATTAAAATTAAAGGATTTATATTTCAGATTTGTAAAATAGTGATAAAAAAGTGTTGAATAGAGAAGATTTCTCTTGACAAGATATTAAAAATGTTGTAAAATTTAAATATGTATATCAGAGAATTAAAAATTAAGAAAAACAATATGCTCTACAAATACTACAAACTTGTGGAAACATTTTCAACTTCTTCTGGACCAAGACAAAGAGATATTTTAATCTTGAAAAACTTTAAAGTAGCAAAGAAAGATTGGAAAGACATTGTTTCTTTAATTCATAATAAGATTCAAGGACAAGAATCATTGGTTCAAGCGAAAGAAGAATTAATTAAAATAGCAGAAGAGATAACAAATAAGATAAGGTTAAAAGAA
>JBDRBU010000027.1:0-29473 GCA_043822305.1 Candidatus Firestoneibacteriota bacterium | reverse complement strand
CTTTTGCTAAATTGCGGCTGAGTTCTTCTCGTTCATTAATATTTATTCGTTTATAGTTCTTCATATGCAACCTCCTTCTTGTACTTTATTATACAAGATTTAGTGTTGCATTAGAAGATTGAAGGTTCCCTGTCCCTATTTACATATTACTTTTATACAATCGACAATAGATGTGTCTAATTTGCCTTCTTCTGTTTCTTTTTCTAAGATAGAAATTGTTTCGCTATTACTTTTGGCCAGACGATAAGGTCTATTAGTCGTTAAGGCATCAAACATATCGGCTACAGTTACAATTCTAACAAGTTTATTAATTTCATCTCCTTTTAATCTATCAGGATATCCACTACCATTTAATTTTTCATGATGATGATGAATTATAGCATGCACATTTGGGTCTAATTTAAGATAAGAACAAATCTCTTGTCCCAAAACAGGGTGTCTTTTAATCTGGGCAAACTCTTCCAGAGTGAGTTTATCTTTCTTGTTTAGTATTTGATCAGAAATCCCAATCTTCCCCACATCATGTAATAAAGAACCTTTTTTAAGTATTTCTATTTCTTTTTCAGAAAGTCCAAGTTTCTTACCAATATTTTTTGAGATAATAGACACATGATGAGAATGAGTAGCTGTATAAGAATCCCTGGCTTCAATTGATTTAACAAGGGCAAAAACCATATTTTCAAGTGATTCAAGTTGACCAATTAAATTTTTCATTTTCAATAAATTATTAATTCTGGTTAACAATTCAAGTGGTTCAAAAGGTTTACATATATAATCATCTGCACCTAATTCTAATCCTTTTATAATACTGCTTTCTTCTGACGCTCCACTTAAAAATATTATAGGAATATAATTTATTCCACTTCGTTTTTCTCTAATCATACGACAGGATTCAAGTCCATTCATTTCCGGCATCTCTACATCTAAAATTACCAAATCTGGTTTTGTCTCTTTCTCAATATCGATAGCTTCCAGACCATTAGAGGCTAAAATTACTTCAAATCCACTCGTTTCAAAATATCTTGACAGCATATTTCTAATTGATATATCATCGTCCGCAATCAGAATCTTGGGTTTAGTCATATGTTTATCCATTCAGGCTGAATTTATTCGCTCCTTTTTTCTAAGGATTCCTTAATTATCTCAAGAAGTTGTTTTAATTCGTAAGGTTTCTGTATGAAGTGGCATCCCTTTTTATGAATAATTTCTCCTTGCGATTTATCATCTAGATAACCACTACTAACAACAATGCAGAGTTTATTATTTTTAGAAATAAGTTCATTGGCTAACGATATTCCTGTTCTATCAGGTAAAACAACATCTGTCAGTAGTAAATTAAAATTACCTTTCTCTTTTTCAAATATTTCTAATGCTTCTTTTACATTTGACGCTGAGACTACTCTATAACCATTTTTACGAAGCACTTCCACTATAAATTCACGGATACCTTTCTCGTCTTCCACAACTAAAATTCGTTCATTTTGTCCTTTTAATTCCCCCTTAATAAAGGGGGTTAGGGGGTTGTTTAATTACAAGTTTCAGTGCTAAACAATATTTTATGGTTAAGTTCTCTTACACGAAATTTCAATTTTGGATTATAATAAACATTCATAACAACAACCCCCTTGATCCCCCTTAACAAAGGGGGAATACGGAAATATAATCCTCACGGCTTTCACTGACTAGTTACCTTATTATACACTTTCACATTGTATAATTCAATAATTCTTTTGTTATTCTCTCGTACACTTTTCCTATATTTGCATGCGGTGCGTAATGAGAAATTGGTAAACCTTGCATTTGCGATTCATAAATCTTTCGTGAAAATGGTACGGTAAATATTTTCACCATGGGCAGATTATTATTAACTAAAAAATTTTTTACCAATTCTTCAATCTCTTTAGCCTGATATTTACTAAAATTGGACTTTAATAACACCATCATTAAATTGCTTTTAATTTTAAATTCCTGATTAAGGTCTATAATTAATTTGTTAAGTGTTTCAAGAGTCTCGTAGGCAAACACACCCACATCTAAGGGTACAATTACATTTTTGCAAGTAACAATTCCTGTCCTCATAAAAAATGTTGAACCCGGTGGCACATCCATAAGAATGTAATCAAAATATTTTTCTATAGCGTTTAATTTTTTTATTTAATAAATCCATCCTAATTTCCTGATCGCCAAGACACATCTCTGCCTTTAACAAATCTAAAGATGAAGGAGCAAGATAAACACCCGAAGGTGTTTCTAAAATAATTTTTTTTATATTCTTTTTATTAAAAATTACATCATAGATTGAACCATCTATCGTCTTTCTATCTAGGCCCAAACCGGCTGTAGCATTTCCCTGAGCATCCAGATCAACAACTAATACTTTTTTATTCATCTTAACTAACCAGCCAGCAATATTCAAGCAGGAGGTTGTTTTCCCTGTCCCACCTTTATGATGGACAAAAGCAACACATTTATCACTTTGTATTTTGTTATGATTTTCACTCATATCTAGTATCCATTATGTCAAAACTATCAATATTGTTATAGCCGAATTATTTGCTAAAAGCAATTAAATCTGCTATAATTTTAGTAAGGGCGCCCGTAGCTCAGCTGGATAGAGCGGCTGACTTCGAATCAGAAGGCTGGAGGTTCGATTCCTCTCGGGCGCGCCACATAATAATGTGGATGGCTGTGCTTTTAAATGAAGCACAGATTACAGTTCATCATCGATTACAAAAAATAAATCAGTTGAATCTATATTGATATCTCCAAATCCTTTTGTCTTTGGGCAAAATAAAGATATTAAAATCAGTAATTTAGTTGGTAGTCTTATATTAAATATATGTGATAAGCATGGTGAGATAGTGAGAACTTTTAAAAAAGAAGAAATCAATGAAAAAGGAATTTTATTTTGGGATGGGAAAAATGATGAAGGTGCAAATTTGACAGAAGGAAGCTACTCGCTTAACTTATTGATTAACAATGAGAATAAAAAAAGCATAAAACTTGTTTGCACTAAAAGAAGCATTTTTTTTGTATATTAACCCACAAGGAAAGTATAAAAAATAGTCGCTGTCCCTATTTTAATTCTTGCTTAATCCTCCTTTTTGCTGTATGATCAATATATGATTTACTCAATTTTTTATGTTATATTTTATATAATTGCTAAATTATTTTTTAGATTAAAAGTTTATGGTTTAGAAAATATCCCTAAAAAAGGAGCAGTTTTAATACTGGCTAATCATATTAGTTTTTTAGATCCCCCCGCGATAGGAGCAGCTATGACTAACAGGAAAATTTATTATTTAGCTAGAGATACCTTATTTAAAAACTTCTTTATCAATTTTATATTTAAAGGATGGCATATGATTCCTATGAGTAGAGGAGTAGGATTTCGAGGAGGGTTAGAAAGGGCCTTAGAAATTTTGAACAAAGGTGAAGCACTTTTAGCCTTTCCGGAAGGAACAAGAAGTATAGATGGTAAATTGCAAAGAGGAAAACCTGGAATTGGTATGTTAGTGCATAGTGCGAAAGTTCCGGTGATTCCATGTTGCATAGATGGAACATTTAAGATATTTCCAAAAGGAGCAAAATTTGTAAAATTTCACAGGATAACGGTTAGGTTTGGTAGCCCTTTAGATTTTTCCGAAATATGTAAATTAAATGAGTCTAAAGAAGTTTATCAAAAAATAGTTAATGATGTTATGGAAAGCATAAAAAGGATTGGAGAGGTATGAAGGTTTATCTTGCAGAAAATGCAGGTTTTTGTTTTGGAGTTAAAAGGGCTATAAATTTAGCTGGAGAAACAGCAAAAAACACAAAAGGGAAAGTTTGTACATTCGGACCTATAATTCACAATCCTCAGGTAGTTACTGAATTTAAAAGGAAAGGGATAATTGCTGTAGAGGATGTATCAAGAATCAAAGAAGGGAGTTCGATTATAATTAGAACTCATGGAGTTTCCCCGGATAAAGTGAAAGAATTTAAAAAGAAAAAACTTAAAATTATTGATGCAACTTGTCCTTTTGTTAAAAAAGCTCAAAAGTTTGCAAAACAACTTACTACAGAAGGTTATCAAGTTATAGTTATAGGAGAAAGTGAGCATCCGGAGGTAAAAGGTATCCGTGGTTTTACCCAGTTAGAGAAATCTGCAAATAGAATCCATAATAAAAATAAAGCGATTGTAATTGGGAGTGTATGTGAAGTAAAGAAATTACCAAAATTACAGAGAATAGGTATAGTTGTTCAAACAACCCAATCTCCTGAAAATTTTAAGAATATTGTTATGTGTTTATTGGAAAAATCAAATGAATTAAAAATATTTAATACTATATGTGATGCAACTAAAAAAAGGCAAAATTCATCCTTGAAATTAACAAAGAAAGTTGATATAATAATTGTTATTGGTGGTTACAATAGTGCAAATACAAAGCATTTAGCGGAGGTGTGTGAATCTACTGCTGTTCCCACATATCATATTGAAAGTTCTTTGGATTTGAAAAAAGATTGGTTTAAAGGAAAAAAGAGGGTAGGTATTACAGCCGGTGCATCTACTCCAGACTGGGTAATTAATGAGGTTGTAAAAAATTTAAAAAGGCTCAAAATATAACACCTGTGTTTTGACAGGAAAGAGGAGAGATTATGATAGAAAATGAAGGAAATATTAAAAAAGAAGACTATAATATGGAAACGGTACTATCCGAAAGTTTTGCTGTTCTTGAGGAAGGTAAATTGATAAAGGCTAAGGTAATAAAAGTTAGTAAAGAAGGTATTTTTGTCGATGTAGGTTATAAATCTGACGGAGTAATACCCATAAATGAATTTATGAATGGAAGAGGAGAAATTAATATAGCCGTAGGAGATGAAGTAGATGTAGTTGTAGATAGAATAGAGGATAAGGAAGGTTTATTAGTCTTATCTAAATTTAAAGCAGACATGTTGAAAAGTGTTGATACATTAGAAAGGGCATATAAAGATAAGGATGTGCTTGATGGTAAGATAATAAGAGAAATAAGAGGAGGTTATATTGTTAATGCAGGTGTTGAGGCATTTTTACCTAATTCTCAACTTTCATTAGAGGAAGTTGGTGGTATTGAAAATGCAATAGGTAAAGTAATCCCGGTAAAAGTCATTAAATTTGGTAGGGAAAAAGGAGAAATTATACTTTCCCATAAGGTTGCCTTAAAAGATAAAAATAAAAGAGTTCAAAAAGAAACATGGGACAATTTAAAAGAAGGAGATCTAGTTAAGGGAGTTGTAAAAAGTATAACTTCATATGGTGCTTTTGTAGATGTTAATGGTGTAACAGGATTACTTCATATTTCAGATATATCCTGGGGAAAGGTAGCACACCCAGCAGAGATTCTTGTTATAGATAGTATTATAGAAATTAAGATAATAAAAATTGATAGAGAAAAAAAGAGAATGTCTTTTGGATTAAAACAATTGTTAGAAGATCCCTGGAGTAAGATAGAAGAGAAATATTCTATTGGTTCTAAAGCCCAAGGAAAGATTGTAAATATAGTTGACTATGGCGCCTTTATTAAGTTAGAAGAAGGAATTGAAGGGTTGCTTCATATTTCAGATATATCCTGGACGAAGAGTTTAAAGATTCCTTCAGAAATTTTAGCCGTGGGTGATAATATTGAGGTTAAAATTTTAAACATTGACAAGGAAAACAGAAAAATTTTGTTCGGTTTAAAACAATTAGAAACCGATCCTTTTATTGATGCGGAAAAAAAGTTTACAGTTGATTCAAAAGTGATTGGTTTGGTTACAGGATATAGTGCCTCTGGAATACTTTTAGAATTAGAGGGAGGGATTGAAGGATTTTTACATAAAAGAGATATCTCGTGGACGATAAGATTTAGTTCTTTAAAAGGTTTATTTAGAAAAGGCGAAAAAGTTGAAGTTGTAATTTTAAGTATTGATAGAATGAACAGAAGAACTAATGTTGGGACAAAACAATTAGTGCCGGACCCGTGGAAATATTATATTCCAGAGAAATACAAAGTAGGAACTGTTGTAGACTGTAAGGTCACAAAATTGGCTAATTTTGGAGTATTTGTTGATCTTGAGAAGGATTTAGAGGGGTTTATACATATATCAGAACTTTTAGAAGAAGCAGTAACAAAGATTGAGGATGTAGTTAAAGTTGGTGATATAAAAAAAGCAAAGATTATAAAATTAGATTTAGAAAACAGGAAGATAAATTTAAGTATAAAGGAGTATAATCTAGACTTAAAAAAGGAAGAGTTGAAAAAATATAATAATTCAAATGAAGTGAAATCAACTTTTGGTGATGTTTTAAATAAATGATAAAACTTAAGGAGATGATTAAAATGGAAAACAGTAAATTGGCCGTGTTAAGATTTATTGTGATTTTGATCTGTGCCATAGTAATATTAAATATATTAAGATTAATGTTCGCTTCTTCATTTACTCTTGGGGAGAGAGTTAACATTTTACCCGGAAAGAGAATAGGTGTTATATATATAACAGGTCCAATATATAATTCTAAACCAATTGTTAATAATTTAAAGAGATTCAAGAAAGATGGAACAATAAAATCCATTATTTTAAGGATAGATTCACCAGGCGGTGCCGTTGCTCCAACGCAAGAGATAGTTGAAGAGATTAAAAATGTTAGATCTGAAGGCAAGAAAGTTATAGTTTCCTGTGGCAGTGTTGTTGCTTCTGGAGGTTACTATATTGCCTGTGTGGCCGATAGAATATTTGCAAATCCGGGAACTCTGGCCGGGAGTATTGGAGTAATAATGGAGTTTGTTAACCTGGAAGGATTACTTAATAAGATTGGTATAAAGTTAGAAGTTGTAAAAAGTGGCAAATACAAGGATATTGGTTCTTCGTCAAGAAAACTAACATCTGAAGAGCAAAAGCTGCTTCAAGAAGTGATAGATGATGTTTATCATCAGTTTGTAGATGCAATAGTAGATGGCAGAAAAGATATTTTAAGAAGTAAGTTAATTAAAGAAAAAGGCATTAAAAAGCCTACTAGAGAAGATATGAAAAATGAAATTTTAAAAATTGCAGATGGAAGAATTTTTTCAGGTAAGCAAGCAAAAGAATTAGGATTAGTGGATGAACTTGGTACAATGGATGATGCTAAATCATATGCTGCCATGATTTCAGGTATAAAGGGGGAGCCTGAGATTGTTGAAGAAAGAAAAAAAATTTCTTTTTTAGAATATCTAATAGGAGATAATGATAATAATCTAGACAATATTCTTAGTAAATTTTTTCATAATGGTTTTAGTTATCTTTATGGTGAGTAGTTTTGGATAAGGAGATTAAGAGTAAATACTTACTGAAATAGAAAGATTATATGAAAGAAGTTGTTTTTTCTAAACATAGTTTAGAGCAGTTAGAAGATAGGGGTGCAACACAAGAAGAAATAAAGATTGCAATCCAGATTGGAGAGCGAATGTCTGTTGAAAAGGGTCGAATTGCATTTCGAAAAAATTTTATTTTTAATTCAATCTGGAAAGGAAAATATTATAAAATTAAACAAGTTATGCCTATTGTGAAAGAAGACATAAATCAAGATATAATTATAACTGTATATGTTTTTTATTTTGGAGGTGAGTAAAAAATGAAAATTAAATATGATCCACAGGTTGATGCAGCTTATATTTCATTTAAAAAAGAGAAAACGCAGGTTACAACAATTCGTATTAATGAGGATATTGCTATTGACTTAGGTCCAAGTGAAGAGATAATAGGGATTGAAATTTTAGACGCTTCGATTCATTTAGGATTTAAAAAAGAAGAACCAAAAATAGAATTAGAGAATCTTACACTTGTATAACCAAAATGGTTTTTAGTAAATCCTTGCTGAACACCGTCATTGTGAACGGGGAGTGAAATAATCTCAATGATTTTATTATGCAAAATCACCGATTTTGCACTCCAAAGTTTAAATGCAAGGTAACGATGTTCACTGAATACTTACATATTTACTAAAATCTAAAATATTTTGTATAGTTGAAATAATGGAAATAACAACATGATAAAAAAATATCAAATAAAAGCCAATAAACGCCAAAAGCAAGTAAAAGAAAAAGCTCTTTTATACGAAAAGAGTGAGAAAGTATTTTATGAATTAGCAAAATAGGGCTATAATAATTAATAAGAATATAGAGCATTATAATTAAAAGAATTAATAGGAATTAAAAAAGATGAGAGTGGTCATAAACCAAAATTGTTTAATAAAAAAAAGTGAAAAATCTAATGGGTTAAGTTATTTAGACATTATAAGGTTATTTAAAGAAGTAAAAATTAATAATGCCTGGGCTTTTTCTGATAAGACAAGAAAGGATACAGCATATTTAACTCATGGGTACCATCGCTATCCGGCAAAGTTTATTCCTCAAATTGTTTCTCGTTTAGTTGAAAAATACACTAAAGAAAATGAAATTGTTGTGGATCCTTTTGCTGGTTGTGGAACAACTTTAGTAGAATCAAAAGTAATGGGTCGGCATTCAATAGGGGTAGATATAAATCCTGTTGCAGTCTTAATTACGAAAGCAAAAATTACGGCTATAAATCCATTAAAATTAGAAAAACAGATTATAGATATAAAATACAAGATAAATGCATATAATAAGAATCTTAAAATACATACCTCAACACACGAAAGAATTGATTATTGGTTTAAACCAGAAGAAAAGAAAAAACTTACTTATATTTTCTCAATAATCTCAAAATTAAAAGACCAAGATATAAGAGACTATTTTTATTGTGGATTTTCAAATATTTTAAAAAATTGTTCTATATGGATGCAAAAAAGCAATAAGCCAACAAGAGATTTAAAGAAAACACCCTCTGACCCTATTAGTATATTTCTCAAACAAGTAAAAATGATGAGTAGAGGGAATGCAAATATTTATAATTTATTAAAAACCAGAGAATTTTTGAATATACCGTGTAAAATTTATTGTAAAGATGCAAGAGATATTCCAACTCAAGATAATTCGGTTTGTTTAATAGTAACATCACCACCTTATGTGACTTCTTATGAATATGCTGATTTACATCAACTTACTGCATTATGGTTTGATTATACGAAAGACTTGAGTGATTTTAGAAAGAGATTTATAGGTACTTCTTATAATGTAAAAAATGGGGTTGATTTAAATAGTGAAATTGCCGAAAGCATAAAGGATCAATTGTTTGTTAAAGATAAAAGTACTTCAGAAGAAGTTTCAACATATTTTGGAGAGATGAATCAAGTATTTTGTGAAATAAAAAGGATTCTAAAGAAGGGTGGTAAAACTTGTATTGTAATAGGAAATACTAATTTAAAGGGTGTGGAAATATTAAATGCCGAAGTATTTACAGAACAATTGCAAAACTTAGGATTCACGATATATGACATTATAAAGCGTGAAATACCTTCAAAAAATCTTCCGTCAACCAGGGATAAAAAAACTGGAAGATTTGCAAGTATTGGAAGTAAAAATAAAATATATGCATATCCGACGGAATATATAGTAATAATGGAGAAAGTATGACCATAAAAGACTTAATTAAAATATATGAAAAGAAGAAAACTAAATATGGATTGCAAGCATATAGACATATTTCTAATGTATTAAAAGAAGCTAAAGGGCAACACAAAAAAGATTTTGAAGGAGATGATCACGAACAATCTTGGAAGGCGTTTAAAGGGAAAAATCTTGAAAAGTTAATTGAATATATTATTGTTGATGAGGTTAATGCTTTAGGTTTAAAAGTCGTAAATGGTAATACTCTGGAAAGAACGAATAGTTCTAACTTATCAAAAGAGTTAAATCAGGTTAAAAGAAATTTGCTTGTTGATTATGGTGAGTATGGTCATCATTTACCAGATGTTGACATAATTATTTATAATCCGAATACCAGTAAAATTGTTGCAGTTTTGTCAAGCAAAGTAACTTTAAGAGAAAGAATTGCTCAAACAGGTTATTGGAAGATAAAGCTTGCTTCCGATGAAATAACTAAACATATTAAAGTATTCTTTATGACGCCAGATGAGGACGGAACTCTTACTGTTAAAAAACCTGCAAAAAAGGGACGAGCAATTGTAGAGGTCGATACTGACGGAAGTTATGTTTTAAGCGAAGTTAATATTGAAGAGAGCAGCAGAGTAAAAATGTTTGATAAGTTTATAGATGACTTAAAGGAACTGATTAAAAAGTAATGCAAGGCAAAGAGGAAAAAGATTTAGTAATTGAATCAACAACACTTTGGGACTATCCTAAACAGAATTATGGAAATAAACCACACGGTGATAATAAGTTTAATGGTGTTACTCCAGCATTCGTGATATGGAATTTGGTGCAACGATATACAAAAGAAGGTGATCTTGTAGTCGATCCTATGTGTGGAAGCGGAACAACAATAGATGTTGCGAAAGAATTAAAACGAAAAGCAATAGGTTATGATATAAATTCTGTTCGTAATGATATTATTAAAAATGATTCAAGAACAATTCCGTTGGAATCTAATAGTGTTGATTTTGTTTTTATAGATTCACCATATTCAAATAATATCAAGTATTCTGAAGAATTGAATTGCATTGGTAAGATATCCTGCGAAAATAAAAAGTTTTATGATGAGTTGGAAAAGGTTGCAAGTGAAATAGCAAGGATATTAAAGCCAGAAAAAGTCATGGGTTGGGTAATTGCAGATCAATGGATAAAAAGGAAATTTACTGCAGCAGGTTTCCTGCTTTGGCAAAGATTAATAAAACATTTTGAAGCAGTGGACATAATTTGTTTAACACGACATAATCAAACATCAAATACTGGGATTTGGCATGATAGGGCAAGGCGATTTAACTTTTATTTAAGAGGATTTAAATACCTTTTTATTATGAAAAAGGTTTAGGAGTAATTATTTGAATTTTATTGATAAAAGGGGCTTATATGATGACTGAAAAACAAATACAAGAAGGTTTAAAAAAAATCTATAAAGAAATGAAAAGTTGGCCTAAAATAAATGAAAATATTGGTTATAAAATATCAGAGAATGAAGCAAGAAGAAGAGAATTGATTTTAATTGACCAGATGGAACTTTATAAATTAGAAAAAGCTATAAATTTGAGAGATGTTAAAAAACAAAAATTCCACTTGGCAATTCATAATATACTCGAGAAAAATTATTAAATTTTGTATACGTGGTTTTTATGTTTATGATAAGTATAATATAGATAGGAATGTATCAAGACCGAATAGAATAAAAATTATCTTTTTAAGGGGACTATACAAATATGATCCAACTATGGAAAGAAAAAGAGAACTTGAGGACTTTACAGCACAGCAAAAAGAAATTATTTTCAAGAGAGATGGTTGTAAATGTGTAATATGTGGTAATGGCAGAGAATAAATTTTTTAAGTGAGGATTATTTTGTGCCTATTTACGAATTTAAATGTAAAAAATGCAGCAAGAAATTTGAAGATATAGTATTTAGTAGTAATTATAGCAAAGTTTCTTGTCCAGAATGTAATAGTAAAAATGTACACAAACTTATTTCAGTATTTGGGTTTAAGTCTGGTAGTAAATTCAAAGGTTCAACCGGAAGTTCTTGTAACTCTTGTCATGCTAATTCTTGTAGCAGTTGTAAGGTTTGATTATCAAGGGGGAATTTAAAAATTAGAGGGATATATATTAAAGGACAACCCCCTAACCCCCTTTATTAAGGGGGAATATACTATGACAATCAATGGATTGTTTAAAAAGATAATATTTATTATTTTATTGTTAATTTCACCATCATTTTGTTTAACATTTGGTAAGAATAAAGTTATTTATAGAAATCTTGATTGGAATATTTTACTTACCAATAATTTTGAAATATATTTCTATGGTGAAAATGAAGAGATTATAAAAGAAGTTGCCATATATGCTGAAAATGCCTACCGTAAGGTAACAAATCATCTTAAAATAGTTCCAGCTGATTATGTTAAACTTATTATCTATAAAGACCATGTTGATTTTGAGCAAACAAATGTAGTGTCGGAACTCATAACTGAAGGGGTTGGTGGATTTACAGAAGTATTTAAAGACAGAATAGCCTTACCTCTTGTCCCTTCTCCAAAAAGATTAGAAGAAGTTATTACACATGAATTTACACATCGTCTTCAGTTTGAAACTCTTTATGGCGGATTTGGTAAGTCCTATAAACTCATTAAAGGTATTTTTGTTCCTCTCTGGCTAATGGAAGGCATGGCAGAATATGAAGCAGATGATTACGACCCTTCTTCTACAGAGATGTTATTAAGGGATGCTGTTATTAACGATAGATTAAAAGGAATTGATTATTTGAGTAGTTTTAATTATTTAGATGGAAGAGATGTTGTCTTAATGTATAAAGAATCTCAATCCATATTAGAGTTCATAGATAAAAATTATGGCCCTGATAAAATAGGATTGATTTTTAAGGAGTTTGAAAAATTTTCAACTACTTTAGACAGTGCTTTGACAAAAATTATAGGAATCAATACCCAGGAATTGGATAAGAAATGGCAGTATGAGCTAAAAGTGAAACATTGGGGAGATGTTAAAGGCAAAAAAGAAGCAAAAGATTATGGTCAGCCATTAACATATGATACAAAAGAAAAATTAACATATAACACAAAACCTGTATTTAATACAACCTCCGACAAGATTTATTTTTTATCAGACAGGAATAATTATACAGGTATTTATGAACTCAATCTAAATAATTCTAATATAAGAGAAATAATAGGGAATAAATTTGATAGTATCTTATCTAATGGTAATGCTTTAAGTATATCTAAGGATGGTAAATATTTGTCCTTTATTGGCAAAATAGCAGGTAGTTACAAAATTTATATTTATGATTTAAAAGAAGAAAGAATAGTTTATGAATATAATTTGGGTTTTGATGCGGTTTATTCTCCATCTTTTGGCCAAGAAAATATTATTACTTTTGTTGGTGTTAAAGGCGGAATTAGTGATATTTATATTTGTAAAATAAATGGACAAGATTTGTTAAGGGTAACTAATGATAGGTATGATGACAATGAACCTATTTTTTCTTTAGATGGCCAAGATATTATTTATGTTTCTGAAAGAGAAGGTAATAGAAATTTATTTTTGATAAGTGATTATTTAAATGATAAAAGAGAAATCAAGCCGCTAATTCAGGGTAATAATAATATTGTTTCACCTTCAATTTCCCCGGAGGGCAATATTGTATTTACTTCTAACTTTGATAAAATTTATAATTTATATATATTTAATTTGAATGATAATAAAATTTATAAAATCACGGATGTTAGAGGTGGTATATTTAATCCTAAGTACTCTTTCGATGGTAAGAAGATAGTTTGTAGTTATTATGAATCTGGTTGTTATAATATTTATATTATAGATAGTCCCAGAATAGAAACCTTACCGGTTGTGGAATTAAATCAAAGTGTTGTTATGAAACTTGCCAAAAAGGATTATAAATTTTCCAATTTTCCTGTAGTTCCTTATAATTTTAATTTTTCATTAGATTTGATATACTTTTTAATTGGTTACGATACGGCCAATGGATTTGTTGGAGGTGGGTATACACAGGCATCTGACTTGTTTGGGGACCATAGACTTGAACTATACGGAGGAATTGTAAAAGATTATCAAAGTGGTTTTCAATTGAGTTATATAAATAGTGCCAATAGAATAAATTTCGGAGTATCTCTTTTTACATGGAGAAATTATGGATTATCAGTGGATAATAGCGAGATAGTTGGAAAATATTATATAGAAGACACTGGGTTGAGTCTTCCTTTGATTTATCCTTTTGATAGATTTCATAGGGTAGAATTAAATTTTACGACAAAGATTAGCGAAAAGGCATTTTATGAGGGAGCAGGAGAATCATATAAAGATTTGATAAATTCAGTAGGGATTTCTTTTGTAAGAGATAAATTAGCGTATAACATAGATGAAGTTTGTTATGGGTCTGCTAATAATTTAACAATAGAAAGAGCAGATTTATTTTTTGGTGGACAGCAAAGGCATACAAATATCTTTACTGAATATCAGCAATATTTTGCATTTGATAGAGAGATGACGCTGGGATTAAGACTTTTCGCTGGAGCAAGTACAGATACTGATCGAGGGAATTTTGGATTAGGCGGAATGTATTCATTAAGGGGTTATGATTTTGATGAATATTCCGGAAACAATATGTTTCTGGCAAATATAGAATTCAGATTTCCTTTAATAGATAATATTAACTATGTAATTTTACCGCTTAACTTACTTCTTATTAAGAAACTTAAAGTAGTTCTATTTATGGATGAGGGAGCAGTATGGGATGGGTTTGATTATTTTCCATGGGAAAATTTTAGAAATAGTGTCGGAGTTGGATTAAGGTTACATACATTTATTGGAGAATACTATCCATTAATTCTAAGATTTGATGTCGCCAAAAGAACAGATAGATTTTCAACAGAAGTATATTATCTGGGATTAGGACATATGTTTTAAAGAGGATTTATGGTTAAAATTGCATTATTTGGGGGAACATTTGACCCAATACATACAGGGCATTTAATTGCGGCTGAGGATATATTCAGGATTTTAAAATTGGATAAAATAATATTTGTTCCAACAGGTGTCCCTCCGCATAAAAGTTGTAAAAACATAACACAGGCCAAGCATAGGTTTGCTATGGTTAAACTGGCCATAAAAGGTAATCAAAAATTTTCTATATCTAATTATGAAATAAAGGGAAAAGAGAAAGCATATTCTATTGATACTGTAAGATACTTTAAAAAAAGGTTAGGAAGTAGTGTCAAACTATATTTTATTATAGGTTCTGATATTGTCAGGGAGTTACATGCCTGGAAAGATATTAAAAAACTAATAAAACTGTGTAATTTTATTGTTATGACCAGGCAGGGCTTTAAGGTGCCAAAAGAAGAGATAAAAAAAATAGGTAAATTTATAGATATTCAAAGTGAAAATATATCCTCCAGGGAAATCAGGAGATTGGTAAAAAAAGATGAATCTATAAAGTATTTGGTTCCGAATGGAGTAGAAAAATATATTTATGAAAAAAAGTTATACAGGGAATGAGATAAAAAGATATTTAAGGAGAAAATTAACAAGAGAGAAATATAGACACACTCTGGGAGTCTTAAATGTTTCTATGAAATTAGCCAAGAAATATAAGGTTGATATGAAGAAAACTGTTTTATCTGCCTTGCTTCATGATGCAGGGAAGGAAGTTGAGAATAATAAAAAATATTTAAAATCTCTTAAACTTGATAAATATGAGAAAAAAATTAAAGCACTATGGCATAATAAATTAGGTGAAATAATTGCAAGAAAAGAATTTGGTATAAAAGACATGGAAATTTTAAGCGCTATAAGAAAACATAGTACAGGTGATGTGAAAATGAGCAAACTTGATAAAATAATTTATATCTCTGATATAATCGAACGAAATAGAAATTTTAAAGGAGTTGATTTAATAAGAAGAGCGGCATTTTTAAATTTGGAAACAGGATTCATCTGTGCCTTAGCGAAGAAAATAAATTATGTTTTAAATAAAAAAGGTTTAATTCACCCACGTTCAATTTATGCGTGGAACGGGTATGTTAAATGATTTTTAAAATAATAAAACTACTGATCATAATAGTTGTTTTAGTGTTTATTGTGCTCCTTGTCTGGTTTAAAATTAATAAGGATATGAATGTTTTAATTTTAGGCGTAGATAGTTCGGACAAATATACTCATCATGCAGATACAATAATGCTCATGAGTTTTAATACAAAAGAAAGTAAAATAATCTTTGTCTCCATTCCACGGGATACCTTGGTCTCGTTTCGAGGCAAGAATGTTAAAATAAATGAGGTTTATGTTTATAACTTTTCTAAGGGAGGGCATAAAGATGCTTCTTCTAAAGTTACAAGAGAAGTAGAAAAATTATTAAATATTAGTATACCTTATTATATTCAAACTAATTACGATGGGGTTAAAGAGATAGTAGATTTATTAGGGGGAGCCAGGGTAAAGATTGAGAAAAAAATGTGTTATGAAGATAAATCATGTGGTTTAACAATTAATTTTAAGCCGGGGATATATGATTTAAACGGTAAGAAGGTAATTGAGTATTTAAGATTCCGAGCTGATAATCAAGCAGATTTTGGAAGGATTGAAAGGCATCAGAAATTTTTGTTTACAATTTTAAATGATTGCAAAAAGAAATTAACCATAAAAGAAATTCCGTTAATTTACAAAGCAATATACAAGCATATGAATACAAATATTTCTTTGGATAAGGCGATTTTTTTATTTGAAAAATTCAATAAATTTGAATTAAATAAATCAGAAAAAATTGTTTTACCAGGAGAGGATATAAAAATTAATGGTATTTATTTTTGGAAACCAGATTATCATGAGATTGATGAAATAGTAAAGAAAATTAGATAAAATAATAAAAGGAGAATTATGAAATCAATCGGTTTAAGTTTCGCTAAGTTTATTGCAAATCTTGCCAGTGATAAGAAAGCATCGGATATTTTAATTTTAGATTTAAGGAAGATAGATTATATAACAGATTTTTTTGTTATATTAAGTGGTAATTCTTCCACTCAAGTTAAAGCAATTGCAGATTATATAGATGAAAAGTTGGGCGAGGAAAAGGTTTATCCTTTTCATAAAGAAGAAGATGTCGGAAGTAGTTGGATACTGCTTGACTATATCGATGTTATAGTTCATGTATTTGAAGAGAATACAAGAAAATTTTATGCTTTAGAAAGATTATGGGGAGATGCAAAATTTATTAAGTTAAAGGATAAGCATGAAAAAAAATATAAAAAGCTATCTAAAAGAAGAGATAAAAAATAATTTAATAAAGATATATAAAATAAAAGATATCCCGGAAATAAATTTTGAAGTTCCCAGATTTACAAAGTTTGGCGATATATCATGTAATATTGCTTTGTCTTTAAGTAAGATATTAAATAAATCACCTATTGAAATCGCGGAAGAGATAGTTAAAAACATAAGGATAGATAAAGAGTTAATTTCAAAAGTAGATATGGCCGGTGCAGGATTTATAAATTTCTTTTTTAGCGAAAAATACCTATCTGGTCTACTAATTGAAATAGAAGAAAACGAGAATTTTGCTAAATCCGATGAAGGCAAAGGCAAAAAAGTAAATATTGAATTTGTAAGTGCAAATCCAGTTGGTCCACTTAATATAGTAAATGCAAGAGCAGCCGCCGTTGGTAATTCTTTATCTAATTTACTTGAAAATATTGGGTATAATGTGACAAAAGAATATTATATTAATGATGTTGGAAATCAAATTGAAATTTTTGGTAAATCAATAAGTTTAAGGTATGAAGAATTATTAGGTAAAAAGATTGATTTTCCTCAAGACTTCTATGCTGGAGAATATATAAAGGATATTGCCCGAAGAATAATAAATGAAGAAGGGGATAAATATATTAGTTTAGGTGAAGATGAAAGAATAAAATTGTTTAAGGAAAAAGGTTTAGAGTGGATGATAGGAATTCAAAGAAAGAGTTTAGAAGATTATGGTGTGAAGTTTGATGTCTGGTTTAAAGAAATAGATTTACATATAAGTGGACAAGTAAAAAGAGCCATTGAGGTTTTTGAGAAAAATCAATATACAGAAAAAAAAGAAGATGCGCTTTGGTTTAAATCCACATTGTTTGGAGATGACAAGGATAGAGTGTTACAAAAAAATGATGGAACTTATACTTATTTAGCGGCTGATATTGCGTATCATAAAAATAAATATGACAGGGGTTTTGAGCAAATCATAGATATATGGGGGCCAGACCATCATGGTTATATACCAAGAATGAGAGGAGCAGTACAAGCATTTGGAAGAGATGTTGCAACATTTAATGTTCTAATTGCCCAACAGGTAAATCTTATAAAAGATGGTAAACCATTTAAGATGAGCAAGAGAGAAGGAAGTTTTGTAACAATGAATGAATTAGTTTCTGAAGTTGGTGCTGATGCGGCTAAGTATTTTTTCATAAGGAGGAGTTTAAACAGTCATTTAGATTTTGATATTGACCAGGCCAAAAAACAATCCAATGAAAATCCAGTTTACTATGTCCAGTATGCTCATGCCAGAATATGTAATATAATTGAATTTGCTAAATCAGGTGAAATTAAGTTAAAGTCTGTTAAAGAATCTAAATTAGAATTATTAAAGGAATCTGAAGAGATAGAACTAATGAGAAAAATAAGTGTTTTTCAGGATACATTGATATTTTCGGGTATAAGTTATCAACCTCATTTGGTTTGTAAGTATCTTGAAGAACTTGCTTCTTCATTCCATTCTTTTTATACAAAGCATAGAGTAATAACAGACGATAAGGATTTGACTTATTCAAGACTTGTTTTATGTAATGCCGTAAAGATAGTTTTAAAGAAAGGTTTAGATATTCTTGGAGTATCCGCTCCGGATAGGATGTAAAAATGGAAGTATTTTCTAGTTTAATTTATTTGATTCTAGTATTTATAATAATTTTAATATTACTCAGGCTTAAGGTGTCTTTGGGGGTCTCTTTGACAGTAGCCGGAGGGATTTTAGGTTTAATATTCAAAGTAGAAATTAATAAATTATTTATACTTGTTTTTAAGACTCTAATCAGTAATGATACTTTAGAATTAATGTTAATATTATATCTTATTCCTCTTTTAGAAATCATTATGCGTAAAAGTGGTGTGTTTGATAGAATGATTGATGCCATAGGTTTTTTTATTAAAGATGTTAGAAAAGCAGCAATATTCTTCCCGGTATTTCTGGGAACATTACCTTCCGCAGGAGGTGCAAGATTCTCAGCACCATTAGTTGGTGCCGTAAGTAAAGATTTAAATATCAATAATGTAAAGAAGAGTTTTGTAAATTACTGGTTCAGACATATTTGGGAACCAGTTTTTCCATTATATCCTGGTATTATTTTAGCCTCATTTCTTTCTGGTGTTCCTTTAGGCGATATAAGTAAATTTCAGATATGGTATCCGCTATTTATGTTAATGGCTGGTTGGTTTGTTATATTTCGTAATGTTCCAAAAGTTATTGAAGACAAAAGAGAAAATAAACCATTTAAAAACAACTTAATTTCATTATTAGAAGGAGTATTCCCTATCTTGTTTTTAATAATTTCGGTAATGTTTTTTAAACTTCGTCTAATAATTTCACTTATTGTTATAATCTTATGCTTATTTTTTATTTATAAATTCTCCTTAAAGGATGTTTTGAATTTTTTAAAAGAATCATTTAGTTTGCAAATCATGTTTTTAATATTTGGGGTTATGTATTTTAAAAATATTTTAGAAGTAAGTAAGGCTATAATTGATTTAAAAAATTTTTTTACCATAATGAAATTAAATACTTTAGTCATTTTATTTTTCATGCCTTTCTTAGTAGGACTTCTAACAGGTGTTGTGCAGGCGTTTGTTGGAATTACCTTCCCATTAATACTTCCACTTATAACTAACGGTGGAGTAGTTGATTTGCATTATTTATCTTTTGCGTTTATAAGCGGATATACAGGCGTAATGTTATCCCCTATTCATTTATGTTATTTATTTACCTGTGAATATTTTGGAGTAGAGATAACAGATGTTTATCCATATTTAATTCTTTTATCACTTTTTTTACCTTTACTCGGGTTATTACTGATATTTTTCTCTTAATCATATATGAAAAATTATATAGTAGTATTTATTACAGTAAGCAGTAAAAAAGAAAGCAAGAAAATTACAGAGTATTTGATTAAAAACAAACTGGCTGCATGTGTAAATGAAATTCCTAATATTTCTTCAACTTACTGGTGGAAGGAAAAAATTGAAAAGTCAAAAGAATTGTTACTCGTTATAAAAACAAAAAAAAGTGTTTTAAATAAATTGATTAAAGAAGTTAAAAAAATCCATAGTTATTCAGTCCCGGAAGTAATTGCTTTACCAATCATTGATGGTAATAAGGATTATTTGGATTGGATAAATAGTAGTATATGAAAGTATTGGAAAAATATGAATAATGCAAAGATAGGGGAAATGTTTTATAAGATAAGCAAACTTCTTGAAATAGATGGTGAGAATATGTTTAGGGTAAGGGCATATTATAAAGCATCTGAGATTTTAAGTGTATATCCGGTGGATTTAGAAAAAATTTACAAAGAAAAGGGTATGAAAGGTTTAAGAGAAATTTCTGGAGTAGGAGAAAGGATTGCTTTAAAGATAGAAGAATATGTAAAAACAGGAAAAATTAGTCAACTTGAAGAATTGGAAAGAAAATTTCCGGAAGGGTTGATAGATTTACCCACGCACCACCAGAGGGTGCGGGGTTTACCCACGCACCACCAGAGGGTGCGGGGTTTACTTTCTGTGTCGGGGATGGGGCCAAAGAAAGTAAAACAGTTCTTTGAAAAATTAAAGATAAAAAGCATGGAAGAATTAGAACAAGCAGCCAAAGAACATAAATTATGTAAATTGCCGGGAATGGGTAAGAAATCTGAAGAAAAAATTTTGAAAGGTATAGAATTCCTAAAAAAGTGGAAAGGTAAAGTTACACTTGGTGTTGCTCTTCCACTTGCAAATTTAATAATAAATAAATTAAAGAAAATAAAAGAAATAGATAAAATTGAAGTTGCCGGAAGTGTAAGAAGAGGGAAAGAAACGATAAAAGATATAGATATTTTAATTACTTCAAATTTTTCAACAAAGATTATGGATAGATTTACTGAATTAAATGTTGTAAGTGAAGTTTTAGCCAAAGGAGAGACAAAGTCTTCTATTTTAACAAAAGATGGAATTCAAGTGGACTTAAGAGTAATAAAACCAGAATGTTTCGGTGCCGCCTTAAATTACTTTACTGGTTCAAAAGAGCATAATATTCATCTAAGAGAACTTGCTATAAAAAAAGGGCTTAAAGTTAACGAATATGGTGTTACCAGGGAAAATGAAGTTATGGCTCGTGATACAGAAGAGCATATCTACAAGGTTTTAGGTTTACAATATATACCACCTGAAATAAGAGAAGATAGAGGGGAAATAGAACTTGCAGCGAAAAATCAAATTCCAAAATTAGTTGAAGAGTCAGATATTAAGGGTGATTTACATATTCATACAAAAGCGAGTGATGGCACTGATGATCTAGAGGATATTATTCTCAAGTGCCAAAAAAAGGGTTATAAATATATAGGGATAACAGAACACTCACAGTCCTTGAAAGTTGCACGGGGGCTGGATAAAAAGAGTTTATTAGTTCAGATTAAGACTATCAGAAAGTTAAATGAGAAATTAAAAGATTTCTATGTTCTATCCGGAAGCGAGGTGGATATAAAATCCGATGGTAGTTTGGATTATAATGATGATGTCTTAAACGAGTTAGATTTTGTTATTGGTTCTATACATACGAATTTTAATATGAAAAAAGATGAGATGACGAAAAGGGTAATAAAGGCAATAAGAACTAAAAAAATGCATATATTTGGTCATCCTTCTGGAAGGCTTTTAGGTGAAAGAGAAGGTTATGAAATAGATTTGGATGAAATAATAAAAGCAGCAAAAGATTATGGTGTAGCCCTGGAATTAAATGCTTATCCTAAAAGATTGGATTTGATAGATGTATATTGCAAAGTAGCAAAAGAAAAAAATGTTTTAGTTTGTCTAAATACAGATGCACATTCTAAAGAGAATCTAAATTGGATGAGTTTTGGAGTTATTACGGCAAGACGTGGATGGCTTGAGAAAAAAGATGTGTTAAATTGTAAAGAATTAAAAGATTTATTAAATTTTTTGAAAAAGGGGTGAAAAATATGAGAGATTATAAAAAACAGGCTAAAGCAGGAATAAATGTTAAGTTGCCCAGATTAGAATGTTTTGAGAATCAGTTCAAAAATTACGAAATTACTATGACTATTCCTGAATTTACATCAATCTGCCCAAAAAGTAAACTACCGGATTTTGGAGTAATAACTATTAAATACATACCGAATAAATGGTGTATTGAATTAAAATCTTTGAAGTATTATATTTTAGCGTATAGAAATCTGGGTATTTTTTATGAAAATGTTGTAAATAAGATATTAAAAGATTTTGTTAAAGCAGTTAAACCCAAATGGGTAATGGTTAAAGGCGAATTTAATCCAAGGGGCGGGATTAAATCACTAATTGAAGCAAAATATGGAAAACCAAATTAAACATGTCTCTCCAGAAAGTTCTGATGAAGAATTGATGCTGGCCGTTAAAACTGGTAATTCTTATCCGTTTGAGATTCTTTACAATAGATACAAATTTCCGATAATTTCTTATATATGTAGAATGATGCAAAACTATCAAAAAGCAGAAGATTTAACACAGGAAACTTTTTTAAAATTGTTAAAAAAGAAAGACTTGTATATTTTTCCTAAAAAATTTTCAAGTTGGCTATATAAAATTGCTACAAATATTTGTCTAGATGAAATTAGACGGTCTAAATTCCATAGTTCAGAAGAGATTAAAGAGGTTGTTGATAGCAAAGAGATTACTGAAGAAATTGAGACTAAAGAAAAAGAGCAAATAATAAAAAAAGTTATAAATAGTCTTTCTGCGGAACATAAGTCAATTATAGTTTTAAAGCAATACCAGGGTTTAAAGAATCAGGAAATTGCAGAAATTTTGGGTAAGGACTTAAACTGGGTAAAATGGCATCTCAAATGTGCATATGATGAGTTGGAAGAAAGATTAAAACCTTATTTTACTCCTTTTTCACTTCCAAGTTTAGAATTCATTCGTATTATTAAATAGGAGAAGAATATGAATTGTGATAAAGGAAAAATAATTGAATATTTGGATAATGAATTAGAGCCTTTAGAAATGCAGGAAATAAAAGGGCATTTAGAAACCTGTCAAGCCTGTCAAGAGAATCTTGAAAATGTAAATAAAATCAATGATTTTATGAGTGTTTGGCAAGAAAAGCAGGATTTTGGTAAAGACTTTGATTATAACATTTTAAATAAAGGTAATTCACTCTTAGAAAAACGAGGTAAAATAAGTATTTTTCAACCAATCTGGAGACTGGCTATTACAGTTACATGTTTATTATTAATAATCATTGTCTATAAAAATGCAATTTTTGATAATTCTATTCAAGAACTATACAATGTAGTAGAATTTGATATAAAAAATAATATAGAACTAAAAGATTTTAAAAAGATATATATTCCTAATAAAGTAATAAAAGAAATTGTAAGTGATAAATTGGCAATCAAGGACGTATTAAATTTTGATTTTATTTCTAATATTCCGGATAATATTATATTCCAGGAGCAAAAGATAGATATATATGGATTACTACGAAGTACAATGTACAATAAAAGAGCACAAAGGTTCTGGCTATTGAATTTCTTTGATGATTCTGTTCGAACTATAGAAGGCAACTTGAAAATTGATTTTAGTGTAGCCAATGTAGATACATCTATCTCGGATTTATTTAAGAAGGCTTGTTTAGATTTTGAAAATAAAAGTTATAATAATGCCTTAGAAAAATTAAAAACAGTTATATCCGATATCAAAAGTCCAGTAGAGGTTAGTTCAGCATTATTTAAATCAGGTTATATATATGAAACTTTACAAAGATATGATGAGGCAATTTCTTTTTATAAAAGGGTTAAGAAAGAGTTCCCTGATACTATCCAATCAGTATTGTCTGATGAGATGATAAAATTAGCGAATGAAAGAAAAGTTATATCTGCAAAAATAGACAAAATAAAAAATAAAATAACACCTGAAACATATTATGAGTTAGGTAATATGTATTTGTTTTTGTTGGATTATAATTCTGCGATTAATGCTTACAGTCATGCCATTAGCCAAAGAGCAAGATTCAACAGTGGATGGTGTCATAAGATTAAAGGCAATAATGAAGAAGCTTTGCAGATGTTTAATTCTATGTCTTCGGATGAAGATTTAAAAATGGTATCTTATAATATAATGTCACTAATATATATAAAACAAGGTGAACGTGTTAAGGCGGATGAATTATTTAAAGAGGATGAATATCCAATTGTTTATAAAAATTTAATTAAAAAATATTTTAAATCTATTGAAAAAAAGTAAACCCCGCACCCTTTGGTGGTGCGTGGGTAAACCCCGCACCCTTTGGTGGTGCGTGGGTAAACCCCGCACCCTTTGGTGGTGCGTGGGTAAACCCCGCACCCTTTGGTGGTGCGTGGGTAAACCCCGCACCTTCTGGTACGTGGGTAAAAAAAGGAGGGTGTCAAAATGAAAAAAGAAATAAATGTAAAAGAAGAATTTAAAAAGATTAGAGCGGAAATAGATAAAGTAGCCCAAACCCAGAAAGTTTTAGCAGTAATCATAAGATTTTCAGTAACAGTTACTATGGGTCTCTTTATTTATCTGGCTATGTTAGGCTTAAACTATGCGTATCCACTTCCGACAAGAACGGCGCAATTTATGTTTTATGGATTACTAACTACAATTTTTCTGATGATAGTTTTTTATGTGGTAAAACCATTTTTCGACAAGATTGATGAGGAGAGTTTAGCTTTAATGATAGAAAAGAAATATCCCCAGTTACTTGACAGGTTTATTTGTTCTATTGAGATGAATCAAGAGGAAGCAGCAAAGATATTTTCTCCACAATTAATAAAAGCATTATGGGTAGATACGGACAAAGTTAAAAAGGCATTAAAATTGGATTTAAGAAAAGCATTAGCCCTGGCCAGAGGTAAAAGGTATGTTGTCCTGGCCATGGGTCTCTTTTTATTAGCATTTATTGGCTCGTTTATAGCTCCTGAGTTTATTCTTAAAAGTACAACAGATATACCTGGTGTAAGTAACTTGGTTAGAAATTTAGCAAAACAAGATTTATCAAAAGGTATGGAGAAGCAAAAACAGGAGCAATTTAAATTAGACGAGAAAGGTAAAGAAACAGTACAAAAGGTAAAGGATCTTTTAGAACAGCAGAAAAAATTAAATCAAGATATGAAAAAATCTTTACAGGACAAAAAAGAGCAAACAGAAAAGAAAATGGAAGAATTGCAGAAAAAAAACCCCGAGTTAGCCAAAAAACCATGGCTTCCTGGAAAACAGATTAAGTTTAATCCACCTAAAACAGGAGGACTTTCAGGTATAGTCACTATGAATGGTAAACCAGTAGAAGGTATTTATGTGGCTGCCAGGAATTATACGAAAAGAGTAGCACCTACAGGGAAAACAGACGAGAATGGAAAATATGTTATAAATAATCTTATAACAGATGGAATGTATTCAATGTGGGTAGTAAATGCTGATTATACAAGTGTACCGGAAGGATATAGAGGCGGAGTAGTAGTTGAGGCAAATAGAGTAAGGGATGGATATAATTTTGGAATAATGCCAAAAGAAGCGGCAGGCGGAAAAGGGGAGGAGGGTGGCATTGAATTACCGCCGGAATTTCCTAAGCATGATTTTAATAAAAAAGATAAGAGTGATATGAAAAAACTTGAAAATGCATTAGCCATTAAAGTAATTTTACCAGATGCTGATGAAGAATTTGAAAAAAAGGATTCACCTCAAGAAGAAACACCTCCATATCCACAAGAAAAGAAGATGAAAGAAAAATTAGACGAGATGGCTAAAGATCTTGAAAAACAGCAGGAACAACAGGAGCAGAATCAGGAGAAAAAAGAGGCAGCAGAGCAAATGAAAGACTTAGCCCAAAAGATGGAAGAGATGCAGAATCAAGAAAATCAACAGCAAAAGAGTGAAGAGCAAAAACAACAGGAAAACCAGGAAGCACAGAAGAAAATGGATGAACTTAGTCAGAAGTTAGAAGAGATGAATAAAAAAGAACAAAATGAACTGCAAAAGGAAGTTAATAAAGAAATGGCCGACCAACTTAAAGACATGAAAGAAGAAATGAAAAAGAATGATGAGTTTAAAAAAGAACAAAATGAATTAGCTAAAAAGACCGATGAGCAGGCTAAAAAAGAAGAAATGAAAGATAAAGAATCGCAGGAAAAATTAAAAGATTCTAAAGAAGAAATGGATGAATCAAAGAAAGAAATGGAAAAGACGGAAATGGAAAAAGCATTAGAAAAGTCTTTAGAGGCAGAGAAAAAATTAGAAGAAGCTTTAGAAAAACTAATGCAAGAACAGATGGAAAAATCAGTAGAAGAAAAGAAAGAAGGGGAAAAGAAAGATGCCGAAAAGGCAGAAAAGAAAGAAGGAGAGAAAAAAGAAGATGAATTGTCCAAAGAAAAGATAGATGAATTGCAAAAGAAATTAGAAGAAGCAGCAAAAAAAGCAGATGAACAGAAGATGAGCGAAGAAGAACTAAAAGATTTATTAAAACAATTGGAAGAGGCAATGAAAGAACTTGAGAAAAAAGATAAAGATGCTGCAAATGAATTAAAAAAAGAAATGGAAGAATTAAAGAAAGAAGCAAAGAAACCAAAAGAGAGTGAAGCCGAAATGAAAAAAGAAGATAAGGAAAAAAAAGATGGAGCCTACAAACGATGGAGATTTATTGGCAAGAAATTAGAGATGCTTGGTGGATTATTCGGTGAATTGAAGAATAGGGTTGAGTTATTTAAAGAATATGGTGTAGATGAAGATATAATAGCAGATATGAAAAAGGAGAATATTCCAACAAGATATAAAAAATTAGTGGATAAGTATTATCAATCTCTTTCAAAAGAAAAATAGGTTAGCCGTTGTTGAATTAGGGTAATAATGTGATATTGAGATTTAATAATTTTTCTAATTTAGTTAGATTCTCTTTTAATTCTTTTACAGGTGTGGTTATGGGTACCGCCATCTTTATATGCAAATGAAAAAGTGGTGTTCCAGAAACTGGAGCATAGGTAACAGATGATTTTAAATCTTCAATATTAATATTATATTTTTTTAGTAAAGTTGTTATTTCATTAATAATTCCAGGATGGTCCATTCCAACAGCAACTACTTTATAAGGTCTGGTCTGGGTTTTATCTGAAGTGCCAATAATATCATGTTTTCCTGGCAGAGACGCCTTGGCGACCTTGACCTTCAAGGGCGGGGGAGATTCATATTTATGTACAGGTGGTTTAGTATCTTTAAGTAAGATGTTTAATCCGGAAGATTTTTCTAATAGACTGATATCTTTTTGGACAACCTTGATATCTTTATGATCTCCTGAGAAGAGTAAAAATAAAACGAATTCTTCTCCAATAGAAGCCATTCTGCTATCTTCAATATTACAGTTTCTTTGTGATAAGAACAACGATACTTCACTTATAATGCCCGCTCTATCATGTCCTATAGCTAAAAAGACTTTACAAGATATCATGAAAATATTATATAATCATTTTAATTATTTGTCAAGGTCTAATTGCTTCGTGTCAATAAAATATTGTATTTAGTGTAAGATAATGATATAATTTTAAAATATATGAACATATACTCATATTCAAAATTAAATTCTTTTAAAAACTGTCCATATCAATATAAACTTAAATACATCGATTTTGTGAAAATTGAAAGAGAAACTATCGAAAGATTTCTGGGTAATACTGTTCATTCAACACTTGAATATTTATATAAAGATATAAAAGCAGATAAAAGTAGAAGTGTTGATTCTGTTGTTAAACTATACCAGTGGTTTTGGGATAAAAATTTTAACAGCAAAATCATTATAGTGAAAAAACAGTATAATTTTAATCATTATAGAGAAACAGGAGAAAAATGTATTAAAAAGTATTATGATAAGCATTATCCATTTAATAAGAATGAAATAATAGGATTGGAAGAGAAGATTTATATTAAAATAGATGATTCCAATAAATATCTTTTAACGGGTGTAGTTGATAGAATTGATGAGACACCAAATGGTGATATAGAGATTCATGATTATAAGACTGGTATGAGACTTCCAACTCAAAAAGCGATAGAAGAAGAGGAACAACTGTCACTTTATCATCTAGGAGTGAAAGATGCATTAGGTTGTAATAGTAAACAAATAAAGTTAATATGGCATTATCTTATGTTTGATCAGGAATTTGTTTTATCTAAGACCGATGAGAAATTAAACGAAGTGAAAAGTAAAACAGTAAAAATAATTGAAGAAATAGAGAACACAAAAGATTTTGGCACTATAAAGGGTCCATTATGTAATTATTGTGAATATTATGAAGAAGTATGTAAATATTAATTTAATCAGTCTGGGCTGCTCTAAAAATCTTGTAGATTCAGAAGTAATGTTAGGATTGCTTGGTAAAGATGGTTTTAGTCTAACTAATTCCGAGAAAGAATCCAAAATTATCATAATAAATACCTGCTGCTTTATCAAGGAAGCAACTAAAGAATCTTTAAAAATTATTTCTAATATTTTAAAGAATAAAAATAAAATGCAAAAGGTTGTTGTCACCGGTTGTCTTGTTCAAAGATATGGAGAAAATTTAATTAAAAAGTTTCCTGAAATTGATGCGTGCCTTGGTGTTGGTGAATTTTACAAGATATCTCAAGTTTGCACGAGTTTATTAAAGAAAAAGAAGATAAACAGGTTATTATTATCTGAACCAAAGTTTATTTACAATGAACGCATGCCACGACTTTTATGCACTCCTTCACACACCGCTTATGTTAAAATATCAGAAGGATGCAATAATAGATGTTTTTATTGTCTTATTCCTTCTATCAGGGGCAATTTAAGAAGCAGGTCGATAGAATCTGTTGTTAAGGAAGTAGAAAATTTAAGTAAAATTGGTGTAAAAGAAATTAATTTAATATCCCAGGATACTACTAATTATGGAATTGATTTGTATGGAAAACCAAAATTAATAAAACTATTAAAGAAATTAACAAAGATAGAAAGAATTAAATGGATAAGATTGCTTTATTTATATCCAGCGGATGTCTCAGATGAGTTGATTAACTTAATAGCGAAAAGTAACAAGATTTGTAAATATATTGACATACCATTACAACATATAGATAATCAAATTTTAAGACTAATGGGAAGAAGATATACATTCGAAAAAATTAATATTTTAATTAAAAAAATAAAAAAGAAAATACCAGATGTAATTTTAAGAACAACTTTTATAGTTGGATATCCAGACGAGACAGAAGAGAAATTCCAGAGTTTGGTCGAATTTGTTAAAAAAATAAAGTTTAATAAATTAGGAGTATTTATGTTTTCTAAAGAAAAAGGTACTATGGCGGAGTTTTTAGAAGGGCAGGTTTCAAACAAAGTTAAAAACAAAAGGAAAGATATAATAATGAAACTTCAGCAAAAAATATCCTTAGAATTAAATAAGTTGAAAATTGGAAGTAAAACAGGTATGATAGTAGATAACCGGAATTATTTTTCGATTTTGTCATAAAGCTGCGGAGGAGTTGTATACAAGCTCTGGCTCTCCCGTCTTAAGTTTTACAACAACTTTCTTTTCATAATAATACATCAATCTCGCTTCTTTTGCAACCTTTAAATTATCCT
>JBDRBU010000026.1:0-8316 GCA_043822305.1 Candidatus Firestoneibacteriota bacterium | reverse complement strand
CTTTTGCTAAATTGCGGCTGAGTTCTTCTCGTTCATTAATATTTATTCGTTTATAGTTCTTCATATGCAACCTCCTTCTTGTACTTTATTATACAAGATTTAGTGTTGCATTAGAAGATTGAAGGTTCCCTGTCCCTATTTTAACCTACCTTTCCATGTTCTCTAATTTTTAAGGCTACATGTAACTCATCATTTACAATATGTTTACATCTTTCTATATCTAAACCAGGAACAGTTACTACTGTGGCTATAACAGTTGGAATATACTTTTTGCACTCTAAAATAAAGTCTTTTATACTGTTGTAAGCTTTTTCCCCAAACTGAGATTGACACCATGATTGATATTCAACCTCATTACCTGCATTTAAACTTATTGAAATTGCATCAACTAATCCAGAGAGTCTGGGCACAATATTTTCACTATGAATTAGATTAGCTTGTCCATTTGTATCTATTCTTATAAATCCGCCTTTCTTTTTTAGTTCTTTAGCCACAGCCATAACCGTACTTAATCGTATTAAAGACTCGCCATAACCACAAAACACAATTTCTTTAAATCTTTTAGGATCCCCAACAGCATTTATTATTTCCGAAATAGAAGGTTCTCTGGCTAACCTTAAATTATAACCTTTTACAACCGGGGAATAATTTCTGGCACAAAATGTGCACTGATTAGAGCATCTGTTGGTAATATTAAGATATAAGGAATCTCTTATTTGATATGCAATCTTTCCTTGCTCCTTTATGCCTATTTTAAATAAACATTTAGAGTTAATTTCACTCCAGTGATATATTGTTGAAACATCTAAATTCAAAACCTGTGCTATTTTTTCTGCTATCTCAACTATATAAGCAGGTTCGTTTCTACTTCCCCTTTTTGACTGCGGGGCAAGATAAGGACAATCTGTTTCTAAAACTAATCTATAAAGAGGAATATCTTTTATTAACTCTCTAAGATTATTTGCATTAGGGAAAGTAATTGTCCCTCCTATCCCCACATAAAAACCAAGATTTAAAACCTGTTGTAAAATATTTTTATCGCCACTAAAACAATGATACACTCCTCCAATTTCAACTGCTCTTTCTTGTTTTAAGATTTTCAGGACATCATTATGAGCATCCCGGCTGTGTATAATTAATGGCAATGAGTGTTTTATGGCTAAATTAATTAGTTTTCTAAAAACTCTTTCTTGTTCATCTCTTGGAGATATATTTTCAAAATAATCTAAACCTGTTTCACCTATCGCCACAACTTTTTCATCTGATAATAATTCCTCTATATTATTAAATATATTATCATCAGTATTTTCAACATTATGAGGATGAATACCTATGGTCGCATATATATTATCATACTTTCTGGTTAATTTTAAAGAGAATTCATTTGACTCTTTATCTGTGCCTACATTTATTATGTATTCTATTCCAGAAGATTTTGCTCTCTTTATTACTTCATCCCTATCAAAATTATATCTTTCATCGTCCAAATGTGCATGTGTGTCTATTATAAAGGGGACAGCGACTTTTATTTTCTCTTCTTTTACTTTACTTTCTTTTTCTGCTTTCCTTACTTTATTTACTTCTTTCACTTTCCCCACTTTTTAACTAACCCTTAGGAAATAAAACACCTTCTTTTTTTATTGTAATTCCTTCTTTTAAATACTCCCATATTTTTAGTTTTTCATATGGTTCCTTAAAAAAACTATCAGAGTCTAATCCTAATTGTTTTATAATCTTATTCGAAGTATCTGGAATGAAGGGGCTAATAAGAACCGCAACTATACGAATCGCGCTGCAAAGTGTATATATCACAGTATTTAGTTTTTCATGATTTTTATCTTTATTTAAATTCCATGGACTCATTTTTTCTATATATTGATTTAAAAGTTTTACATATTCCCAGATTCTTACTAATGCATCCATAAGTTCTATATTATTTATCATAATATTTACTTCATCAAATAATTTTATCCCAAAATTTTTCAAAATATTTTCTTCATCACCATAGCCACTACAATACGGGATTCTAGAATTGCAATATTTCTCAACCATAGTTAAGGTTCGACTAACCAAATTTCCTAATTCATTTGCTAAATCTGTATCCCTTCTTCGTCTTACACCCTCAGTAGTAAAATCACCATCATGACCAAATGGTATTTCTCTAAATAAAAAATATCTTGCAGGATCTAATCCTGCTATTGAAATTAAATCATCAACATTTACTACTTTTCCTCGTGATTTTGATATTTTTTCTTTATTAAATGTCCACCAACCATGCGCAAACACAGTTTTTGGAAGTTGTATTCCAGCAGACATTAACATCGCAGGCCAGATGACAGAGTGAAACCAGAGTATATCTTTACCAACTAAATGAACATCAGCCGGCCAAAACTTTTTAAAAGCATCATCTGGATAACTAACCCCAGAAATGTAATTTGTTAAAGCATCAAACCAGACATATGTTATATGCTTTTCATCAAAAGGTAAGTTAATACCCCATTTAGAATTAGTTCTTGAAATTGATAAATCAGAAATCCCTTCCTTTACTCTATTGATTATCTCGTTTTTCCTTGAATCTGGCATTATAAAATTATTATTTTTCTCATATAACTCAAGAAGTTCGTTTTGATATTTTGAAAGTTTAAAAAAATATGTTTCTTCTTTTAGCTTTTCTATCTTCGTCTTATGTATAGGACAACAACCATCTATTAAATCTTTTTCAGTATAGTAACCTTCGCAACCAGTACAATAATCACCTGTGTATGATCCCCTGTAAATATCTCCTTTTTGATGGACTTTCTGCAAAATTAATTGGACAGTCTCTTTATGTTCTATATCAGTAGTTCTAATAAATCCCGTATATTTAATATTTAATTTTGCCCAGGCTTCTTTAAACTTTGGCACAAGTAAATCAGTAAATTCTTTTGGCGTTTTATTGTTTTGTAAAGCTGCTTTTTCTATTTTTTTCCCATGGTCATCAGTACCTGTTAGAAAAAATACTTCATCACCTATAAGTTTATGCCACCTGGCCAGTATATCTGCGGCTAATGTTGTATAGGCATGTCCTATATGAGGAATATCATTAGGATAATAAATAGGAGTTGTCACATAAAAAGTTTTCAAGATTTATCTTCTCCTCCAGCAAACCCCGTTAAAGAATTCTCGCTAAGGGGAGATATCTTTTTCTCTAACTGGGCTAAATTATACATTTCATGTTCATAACCCAGACAACACATAAGTCTTCCACACATTCCTGATATTTTTGTCTGATTTAAAGGCAAATTCTGGTTCTTGGCCATTTTTATTGTCACAGGAATAAAATCCCTGAGAAAGGCAACACAACATAGTTCTCGGCCACAGCAACCATATCCGCCTAACATCTTTGCTTCATCTCGAACGCCAATCTGTCTCATATCAATTCTCATTTTTAAAGCATATGCTAAATCTTTAACCAGATCCCTAAAGTCGATTCTTTTCTCTGCTGTGAAGTAAAAAATAGCCTTACCTTTATCAAAAGCATAATCAACCTCCACTAATCTCAACGGTAAATTTTTTTCTTCTATTTTCTGCAAACAAAATTTATATGCCTCTTTTTCTTTTTGAATATTTTCATTATATTGCTTAATATCGTCCTCGTTTGCTATGCGAATAATTTTAAAAAAACTTCCTGTTTTAGATTCATCTATTATCTCAGGGTCTTTTACAATTTGTCCAAAAGCCAATCCATCATCTGTTTCAATTATACAATAATAATTTTTTTTAATATCTAAACCAATAAATACACAATTATATATTTTGCATCTGTCTCTGAACCTAACTCCTACAACTTGCATATTGCTTATCTTAATGTTCGCATTAACTTCACTCATCCAATACCTCCAGCGATAAATAATGAATTAAGCGATAACTCTTGGTTTAAATTTATTTTTAGCAATACTCTTATATTATTTAATTTACTTAATATTTCTGTTAAATTATCAATGGAAAATCTGGGAGAATAACTTATTATTTTATCTGTTTTATCAAAATTAATTACTGGCTTATTAAATTTATACAATAAAATATCTTTGTATATGCTTACAAAAACATCTAATAAATCCTCAAAATGAATATCTATCCCTTCTTTAAATATCTTCATATCAAATAATTTCTTTTTGCTTTCGGGATTATCAAAAAAATCAAATATTTTTTCTCTTGACTTTAAAATGTCTCGTTCAATATAAGAAATCACCTTGCCCATACTACCTTCCGATAAATTAACCAGATATATTAGGCTGTCATGTGAAATATTAAATTTAGACTTTAAATAAGTTAATATTTCGTTTTCTTTTAAATCTGTAAATTTCATAATTTGACATCTTGATCTAATAGTTGGAAAAACAGAGTAAAGATTAGATACTATTAATAAAAAAACTACATCTCCCACAGGTTCTTCTAATGTTTTCAAGAAAGCATCTGAAGATTGTGGATTCATCTTCTCTGCATCATTTACAATACAAACTTTAACTTTACAATATGGTTTTAAAAAAATCCTCTTTCGAATTTCTCGTATTTCATCTATACGAATAATATTTTTTTCTGGCTCAATAATTGTAACATCCGGGTGTTTGCCAAGATTAATATTAACACAAGAAACACATTTCTCGCAAGAAGAAATATTATTAAGGTCCAAATTTTCACAGTTAATAATTTTCGCAAACTCTATAGCAAATTTTTTCTTGCCTATCCCTTCTTTACCCAGAAATAAATAAGCGTGGGATATTTTACTATGTTGAATTATATTTGAAATTATTTTTTTAGGTACTTCATGACCTATAATATTCTCTAACATAATTTTTCGATATACTGCTTTATTTTGTAATGTATTTTATTTACATCTCCAATTGCTCTTATTATTTTTACTCTGTCTGGTTCTAATTTTGCAATCTTAAAATACCCATTTCTAACAAGATTGTGAAAAACAACACTTTCTCTTTCTAATCTATCTTTTTTACCTTTTAAAACATTAGCCCTTTTTAATCCAGACTTCACATTAATATCCAAATATATAGTTAAATCAGGTTTAATCCCATTGGTTACAAATTTATTAAGTTCACTTATTAAAGATTTTGAAATACCTCTTCCATATCCTTGATAGGCTATAGTGGAATCTGAAAACCTATCACACAAAACAACAACCCCTCGTCTTAAGGCTGGCTTTATAACATCCTGAATATGCTGGGCACGACTGGCTAAATACAAGAAAAGTTCTGCCTTTGAATTTAACCCAATGTTTTTGGAATCCAATAAAATTTTCCTGATTTTCTCAGCAATATCCGAACCACCAGGTTCTCTGGTTTTAACAACATCAAATCCTTTACTTTTTAAATAAGATGCTAACTTATTTAATTGAGTCGTCTTACCACTTCCTTCTGGCCCTTCAAAAGTTATAAAGGGGACAGCGACTTTTATTTTTTCTTTTTCTACCTTCCTTACTTTCTTTACTTCCTTCACTTTCCCTACTTCCTCCACTTTCCCCACTGTATCTCTAATCCTTGTCTATAGAAATCCTTTGGATACTTGTTGCCTTACCTGAATTAACTTCTATATCTACAATTACGGCACAAATCTTTATTTTCTCATTAGCCACATCAAACTTTACAGGGGTCTGAAATAAGAACCTTCGTAACGCAAGTTCTTTTTTTACACCTATGACTGAATCATATGGACCTGTCATTCCAACATCTGTAATGTAAGCTGTACCATTTGTAAGTATCTTCTCATCTGCGGTTTGAATATGTGTATGAGTGCCTATGACCGCTGAGACTTCTCCATCTAAATACCAACCTAAAGCAATTTTTTCTGATGTAACCTCAGCATGAAAATCAACTACTATTATGTTAGTTTTTTCTTTCAATTTCTTTACTTCTGCTTTTCCAACATTAAAAGGGCAATTCAAATTTGACATGTATACTCTTCCTTCTAAATTCAGTACACCTATTTTATAACCTTCGTTTGTTGTAAATACATTTGAACCAAATCCTCCAACACCATCCGGATAATTCGCAGGTCTGAGCAATCTTCTCTCAGAATCTATAATTTGCATAATTTCTTTTTTATCCCAAATATGATTACCAGAAGTGCCAACATCTATTCCATATGAAAACAACTCATTTAATATCTGTGGAGTTACACCAAATCCACCTGCTGAATTTTCAATATTTGCAATCGTAAAACGAATATCATTATCTTTTTTTATCTGAGGTAAAATTTCCCTTACGGCTAATCTACCTGGTGCTCCTATGATGTCACCTATAAATAAAATTTTCATTTTGCATACTCGGTTATTCTCATCTCTCTAATAACAGTAACTTTTATTTGTCCAGGATATTCCACTTCTTCTTCTATCCTTTTGGCAATATCCTTCGCTAATTGTAATGCAACGGCATCGTTTACCTCCAGATGTTCAACCATAATCCTAATTTCTCTACCGGCTTGAATTGCATAAGATTTCTTAACACCGGTGAAGGATTCGGCAATACCTTCCAACTTTTCTAACCTCTTAACATATGTTTCTAAGCTTTCTCTTCTAGCACCTGGTCTAGATCCCGAGATAGAATCAGCAGCTTGAACTAATACTGATTCCATGGTTCTTTGAGGGTCATCACCATGATGGTCAGCTATTGCAGCAATAATTCTTGGATTTTCTCTATACTTTCTGGCTAAATCAGCCCCTATCTGAGGATGAGTTCCTTCAACCTCATGGTCAATTGCTTTACCAATATCATGTAATAAACCAGCCCTCTTAAAAATAGCCTCATCTAAACCTAATTCACCGGCCATCATCCCTGTGACAAGTGCAACTTCTATTGAATGTTGTAAAACATTCTGCCCATAACTAGTTCTATATTTTAGTTTTCCAATCAATCTTATTAATTCTGGATGAAGTCCTGTTATCCCTAAATCTAAAACAGTTTTCTCGCCAAGTTCTTTGATGCTCTCTTCAACTTCTTGTTTTACTCTCTCCACAACTTCCTCTATTCTGGTTGGATGAATTCTACCATCTGCAATTAGCCTTTCCAATGAAATTTTTGCTATCTCCCTTCTAACTATATCAAATCCTGAAAGCACAACTGCTTCAGGAGTATCATCTACTATAACATCTATTCCAGTAGCTGCTTCTAATGCTCTTATATTTCTCCCTTCTCTCCCTATAACTCTGCCTTTCATTTCCTCATTTGGCAATGAAACAACCGATACCGTTGATTCAGTAGTATGGTTTATCGCACATCTTTGTATGGCTAAAGAAATAATCTTTTTGGCAGTTTTTTCAGCTTCTTCTTTTGCTTTATCTTCAATCCTCTTAATTATGACCACAACTTCATCACTTGCTTTTTTCTCAAGTATTTCAAATAACAACTTTTTTGCACTTTCCTGAGTTAACCCGGCAATTTTTTCGAGTTTAATCCTCTCCTCTTCAACCATCCTGTTAAGTTTCTCATCTTTTTCTCGTAAGTGTCTTTCTTTGTTGACTAAATCTTTTTCTTTCGCTTGTATCTCTTTTTCTTTCAAATCAAGGAGGTCTACTTTCCTGTCTATATGTTCTTCTTTCTGGGAAAGTCTCTTTTCTAAGTTTTGTATTTCTATCCTTCTTGCTTTTGTTTCCTCTTCGAATTGAGATTTTGCTTTATAAAGTTCATCCTTTGCTTCAATAATAACCTCTTTTTTCCTGGCCTCAACTTGTTTTTCAGCATCTTCAATTATTTTCTTAGAAAGTTGTTCTGCTGAATGTAATTTATCTTCCGCTATCTTTTTCCTTAAAAAATAACCAGCAACTACACCAGCTAAGCCAAACACAGGAACGGCAATACTAAATAACAAAATATAATAATTCATAAAAACCTCCTATAACATTAAGTTTTACCGATAGTAGAAAGAGACGAGATATGATAATAATTAACTTATCTTAGATGAGGATTAGCCCTGGTAGGTTTTCCTTCATTTATAAAACGCAGAAAATTTGTAATAGGTAAATTTGTTTTGTAATATTTACAACCTATAACAAAATTATTTTTTAATAAAAAGATTAAAAATTTATTAATTACCACCATGCTCATATCCTTCCTCTATCTAATACATTTATACACTAAAAAATATCTTTTGTCAACAATTATTTTTTATTTTGCATATTCTTTTATGCGGAATTATTTTTCGATTTTGTCATAAAGCTGCGGAGGAGTTGTATACAAGCTCTGGCTCTCCCGTCTTAAGTTTTACAACAACTTTCTTTTCATAATAATACATCAATCTCGCTTCTTTTGCAACCTTTAAATTATC
>JBDRBU010000025.1:0-10493 GCA_043822305.1 Candidatus Firestoneibacteriota bacterium | reverse complement strand
GTGATAAAATACACAGTGAAGAATTGAACTGTAAAAAGGTCAATATCCTAACCTTAAATTAGGATAAATTCAAATTAAAGGAGGCTTCAGGCAAAGGTAGAAATATTAAATAAATTTTCTACAATCAAACCTGAAGAACCTAAAAATCCATCAACATTGCGGGCTGTTAAATCCAAGGAGGTACCCACAATAAATACGAAAGAACCGAAATTTATTTAAATCTACAAAAGCTACTCAACACCACCTTGTGGATGTAGTGGGTTCTTTTTATCTTCATTCTTCCATTCTTCTTGTTTTCGTTTTCCCATCATCTTTTTAAGTGTTTCTCTTACATTCTTTTCAAAATTCTTTTCAAAAACTATCAATTTTGCTTTTTGTTTTAAGGACAGTCCATCCACTACTTTTTCTTGTACCTCTCTCGTCTTCTCCTGCATCTCTCTTTCTAACTTATAATATGCTTTTACTTTTTCTTCCACAGTCTTTTCATTAAATTCCTTCTCGGACAAAAGACTATTTATAGCATTGATTAGTGTTATTTTCTTTTCTAAAAACTCCTTTCTTACCTCTGCTACTCTGTAATAATTCTCAAAAAACTTACCTGCTTGTTCAGGAGTTAAATCTAATTCTTTCTTAATTTTAGCCACCTTTAAGGCCTCTATGGCCTCAGCCTCAATATTCTCCTGAAATGATGGAGGAGACATCATTCCCTTCCCTTCTTTTTTCATTCCTTCTTTTTTCATCTCATCAGTTTCAGCATAGCCAAAACCAACTAAAATCAATAAAACCAAAAACATCTTTAACTTCATAAAACCACCCCCTTTTTATGTAGTGAACGGTCTTTAGACCGTTCTAATTATTTAGACTTCGAAACTTAAAAAAGGTTTAAAAAATTATTTAACTTTTTCTATTTTCTCGTCTAACTTTTTTATAGTTTCACCAGCACTCTTAGCAGATGTAATTATATGCGGGGTTAAGAATAATAAAAGTTCTGTTTTCTCACTTATTCTTTGCTCGGATTTAAACAAAAATCCGAGTAATGGGATATCTCCTAATAATGGAATTTTATTTTCTGTTACACTTGATTTATCTGTAATAATTCCTCCCAGAACCATCGTTTCACTATCTTTAACCCTTACAGATGTTGATGCTTCTCTATTATCTAAAACGGGTGCTCCAAAATAAGTGGTTTCAGTTATTTTACTTACTGTTTGTTTTACTGACATTGAAATATAATCATCCATGTTTATGTGAGGGGTAACTTCTAAAATAACACCTACTTTATCATACTTGTAAGTATAAATTACCTGCCCAGTGTTTGTAGTTTGACTACCGGTTAAAGTAGGAACATCCTGTCCTACATTTATAATTGCTTTTTGATTATCTAAAGTTAAAATCCGAGGAGCTGCTTTCACATCTACTTTTGTTTCCTTCATTAAATTATGAATTAAAACTTTTGTTTGGTCTTTAAGAAGCGTATAAGAAAATGAAGGTATTTTATCGGATAATTGTAAATCGGATTTAAGTGTTCCAGAAGAAAACTCCATTGTGTCCAATTTTACGGGTGACGCTGGAAATGTCCATTCTATACCAAGTTGGAAATCTTTATTTAATGTTACATCAATTACCAATACTTCTATTAAAACCTGCTTTTCCATCTTGTCAAGTTGTTCTATGGTTGCTTTAACCAAAGATAATGTTTGTGGGGATGCAACGGCCACTATTGAATTGCTCCTGTCATCACTAACTATAGTAATTTGCTCTTCTGCCTCTTGTGGCATAGATCTACCCGCCAAATATTGTTGTCTGTACTGCTGTTGTTGTACTGTTTGCTGCCCCTCTTTTGAGGTTATACCCCTAAATACTTCATTAAGAACCGCGGCTAATGTTTTAGCACCAGCATATTTAAGTTCATAAATAGCAACTCCAACTGCTCTTGTGGCTGCCTTATCTAAATTATCAATTATTTGCAACATAGTTTTTATATTTGAAAGACTGTTTATTAAAATAAGAGCATTAGCCGCTTCATTTGACAATATTAAACCCCAGGAAGGAATCAAACTAGCAAAATCAGTTCTTAACTTACTGGCCGTTAAGTTTTTTAACAAAACTATTTGAACGACAATATCATCACCATCTGGTGCAATCTTCGGGTCTGAATTAACTACAACTTTCAAATTTATTTGTCTAATTCCTGTTATTGGAACAATTTTTAAAACATCACCTACCAAGACAGATGTATATCCCTTTCCCAGAAGTACAGTATCAAGAATTTTAAAAGCCAATTCTAATGTAACCATTCCTTTACTATAAATAGTAACCTTACCTGAAACAGGCCCTATTTTTTTTGAAGTTTCCTGCTTTTGCTGTTGTTGCTGACCTCCGTAGTACTGCTGCTGTTGTTGTAATAACTGCTGAGCCTGACTTGTTGACTGAGGATCAGTTAATAACTGTGTAGAAACTTCACTACCAATATTCACTATAGTTATCCCACTGATCTTACTTAAAAACTCAAGAAGTCTTCCTATATCTTCATCCTTAAAACTAAACTGAACCTTTTTACTCAAGTCAATTCCCGGTATATCAAACTTCTTATACTGAGTTTGTTCTATAAATACCTCTTGAGTAGTTTCTATCAATGGGGATACAATTTGTTTTGATTCTGAAACAGTTTTTATTTCAGTACGGCTAACCACTGGTTCTTGCATTGTTTCAATAATATCTTTTCTTGTTGGACCACAGGATGACAAAACAATAGAACCAAAAATTAAAAACCAAGTGCTTTTAAAATACTTACATATATTCATTTTCTCCTCCTATTTTTAATTTGTTTTTTAATATTGTCTGGCAGTTTATCAAATTGTGGAATAAGTTTTATGGCATCATCCACTGCTTCTTCTTTGTTTTCTTCTTGAGATTCTTGTGGCAATATAGTTTCTTTACCGGATTCACTTTTGTTTATAATATCTATTAATTCCTTAGGGAGAATCTCCTGTGATTTAGTTTCTCCTAATGTCCATTCAATATTCTCATGGCCAATAGTAATTTTAACCGCTTCATCAGCGTCATTATTAATTTTAAAACCCGCGTTCGCGTCTTTTCCCTTTTTTAAATTTACAATATATTCATTATTATCATTATTTGTAAATATAAGGTAATCTCCTTCATCATCACTCATGGCTGCATTTAATATCCAACTTGCCGGTGGTGGTGGTGGTGCTTCTTCTGTCACCGGAGTTTCAACTTTTTTTACCTCTGATTTAACAAATGGCGAAAATGGGTCCCTTGTTAAAGACATGTATTTCTCAAGATTCGGATAAACAATCTTTTTACTTAAATTTCTTGGAATTACAGAAACCATTGCTGAACATTCTAACTGCCTCATCCCTTCAAAAGAGCCACCGCTGATTGAACTAATTCTAAAATTACTTATAATTAAAGGAGGAACTGTATTTTCTGAAAAATGTAAAAATTTTGTTAAAGTATTAGCATTTGAAGTAAATTTCATCTGAAACGACGAAACTCCTTTTACCCTTTGAGTATCAACTACCTGTGAACCTTTAAGTTTAATTTTACTTTTTTCAGTAACTTCTCCTAAATAATTAAAACCAAAAATTACAACTTTATCTTTTGAAACTACATCTAATTTCCCATCTTTATACTCTTTTTTTAAATCAATAAGCATCTTTTTAATCTGGTTCTTTTCAATTCTTGCACTTGAAAAACAATTTACTGCTGGTTCAAGAACTAAAGAGTAAATACCAAAAATTAAAATAAGAGAAATTGCAATTGAAATTAAAATTTTCTCTCTTATTACTTTTTTATCATTCATCTTGTATTTACCTCTTTCGAATTTTAATTTGAAATTGAATCAACTGCTTATCCAGAGTACTGATTTCATTAGCAGAATTAAGTTCTGATGTAAAACCCTGAATTTTATTTAAAGAATTAAGTAACTCTGTTATTTCTTTTCTTAATGAAGTATTGCCACGAATTACTATCTCGCCTCTTTCATCTCCAGATACTTCAATTAAAACAACTCCTTCGGGTACTGACTTAAAAACCTTAGAAATAACTTCAGACCATGGTTTACCACTGATTAAGCCCAGACTTGTTACTTCGGTTTTTAACTTACTTAAACTATTTTCTTCTATCTTGCCAAGTACGAAGAAAACAAAAGAAAGTAAAAGTAAGACCACAGAAATTCCTAAGGAAATTTTTAATATTAACTTATTTAAAGGTGTCTTTTTTAATTTATCAACTTTATTTTTATTGAGGTCTAAACAAATTTTATTTAATCCTGTAACCACATGACCAAGACCAACACATAAAATAAAATCCTTAAAATCTATATTTTTATCATTTACCTCTACAGAAGGTACTTTAAATTTTTCAACCTTTATACTGGTCAAATCTTTTATTTTATCCGCAACATCATTTAAAACAACTCTTTCTATAGAGATATTATTCTGTTTCATTGAACTTATAGTTTGTTTAATACTATCTTTCATTTCTTCATTTGCATCATTTTTAAACTCTACACCTCTACTCATTAAAATAGTATCATTTTCACAAACTATCAAATCCGCTCTTTTAGTTCCTGCATACACCAATAAAGTAGATTTTTTGGAATATGAAGGACTTAAATGATATGCTCCTATTAACGCTATAGTAGAAGGAATAATACTTTTTACAGTCAATCCAGTTTCTTTTATTTTGTTTAAATATTGATTAATTGTATCTTTTTTAGTAGCCGCAAACAAAACCTTATTTCCTTTCTCCACTTTAGTCACTTTTTCAACTTTCTTCACTTCCCTCACATCTATCGCATCCCACAGAATCTCTTTCTCAAATGGTAGACTTTCATCTATCTCCTTTTTCACTTCTAAATATATATCATCTGGATTTGAAGATTTCACATTAAACATTCTCATTATAAGTAATTCCCTAGGAAATGATAAAATTATTTTATCTCTTTTAAATTCATTAAAAATATCTTTAAAATTTGTGTCTTTTGAATCTGTCTTAAAAGCTTTCTCAATTGTAAAGTTAGTTTTACCTTTTCTCTTAATCACAAGGCATTTAAACAAATCCCCATCTATTTCTATTAGTATAAATCTATTATTTAACATCTAATCTCTCTCTTGTTTTTGTTTCTTTCTTTTTTTACTTTCCTCACTTCTTCTACTTCTTCAACTACTCCTGCCAGAAATAGTGCAGGCATATAAGTTCATGCTTTCTAAGCCATAATGAAAAGACTGCATTAATCTTGGATATGTATTTCCCTTCCAAACTTCCAGTAACATAAACCCTGTGTACAGGTTCGCTAGTTGTAAAATATCCTACCATATTTTCACTAAGATTTGGTGAAATTTTTCTTAGATATTTCTCCATAGCCTCTAAACTTTTAAACGGTCTTTTTTTAATAAGTTTCTCTTCTGTCCCGGGAACTGCTTTAAATTCATCAAGGTGGGCTTTTAAAATAATCCTTGAGGCTGTATTAACATTAATAGAACAACTTCCTGGTGTCCCTAAAGAATATGTTGTCCAGTAAGGTATTAATTTAAAACAATCATTTGTATCCAGATCAGAAATTAGTCCTAATTCCTCAACCGTTGCAAATGCTCCATGTTCTCTTCTCCAGACTAAAATAGATTCTGCTTTTCTATCACTATCATCAATCTCTAAAAGATTCATAATATTCCTATAAAGAAGATTTGAGGCCGTATTTATATTGGCCTTACTCTTCTCATCTTCTATAATAGCAGAATATACTCCATCGGCAAAAGGAATATTCTGATACATATTGTTAATTTCACTTAGAGTAATATCACCTTCATTTAATTTTGATTTAAGTTCTGAAAAAAAATCAAACATAACATCGTTTAAACCAGTCTTGGCGATATAAGATGCTTTAACTGTTTTTATATAATTTTTTAATGCTCTTTGTTGAAAAGAAACATATATAACCAACCCTGAAGAAAGCACAATTAAAATAGCAGCAACCCATATCACCATTATAGTTATGTAACCGTTATTTTTGTTCATAATTACTTTTCAAATGTAGGTAGAGCAACTATTGTTTCTAATCTTACCTCATCTGGTTTAAGATTACCACCTTTACTTGTTATATTAACCTTAACAGCTCTTGGCAAAAGTCCTGTATAACTAGATCCTTTAAGTCTCATCATTTCATCTGTATTCCAGGAAACTTCCCAGGTTTTTTTACCACTATCTAAAAATGAAAATTGGACATTTAGAATATCGTCAAATTTTTCAATCTCCTCATCTTTCCAGGGTAAAATAGCATTATCCCATTTAACTTTCCTATAAACGCAAAAAGAAGTTTCTTCATCACTATTAGAAGCAATATAATAACTAACATAGCAAATACTAGATCTACGCGGAAAATATTCAGGCCAGTAATAAGTTACTGGCCTAGAATAACAAATCATCTCTAATGAATTTTCTCCTCCAATTAGTTTAAAATAATTTCTTTTAGCATCTTTTAATATTTTTAAAACTTCTTCATTTACTACTGACTCAGCCGCAACAACTGTTTTTAAATCCTTTGTTAAAACTTTTATAAAAGACCTTGCATTTTGAAGTGCTTCTCCTCTCTTAATGGCACTGTCCCAGGCTAACCAACCAGAAGTAAAAGTCTTATAAACACATAAACCAGCAATTGTTATAATAATAAGAGCCGTCATTAATTCTATAAGCGTATATCCCTTTTTCATTTATGTTACCTTAATAAAAAATGATTCTGCAAAACTAAACTCCTTTGTTCACTTTTTATTTTCCAGTAAACCGTAAGTTGGACATCTATTAACTTATAGAAATGACTGCCTTTTAATAATTTACTTTCAGATGCCCATGTAAAGTCTGGATAATTTGGAGAAAAATCACCATGGTTATTATCCTCGTACTTATCCAGGATACTTAATTCTTCCATTTTATTCTGGGCAAGTGTTATGGCCACTGTCTCTTTTTCCATTTCTTCAAGTCTATAAATAACCTCTGAAAAAACATGTAAACAGGAGACGATGACTATACCCAGCAATCCAACTCCTATAAGTGCATCTAATAATATAAATCCTTTTTTATTGGTAAGAAATCTCATATGGATAAATTTTAATTAGTCCAGATGTAGAAGCAAAACATACTGTATATACTTCACCTTTTTTGTTTTGTAAAATTAGACTTGCATTCTCACAACTACCATCCGGATAAAATGTTACATAATCCTCCCCCTGTCCACCACCTAAATCAGAATAAAAACTCCTTGGGCTATTAAAACTTTTTATAGTTACAGAATCTTTTAATTTATTCGCTTTAACCTTTTCATACATTTTATATACTCCATCATTAGTAAAGCCTTCTATCTGGAATTTATTATTAACTAAATCAAAATAAACCCTAAAGTTTACGCACTGTGAACCAGATAACTCTTTTGCAAGATCTGACATGGCTCTAATCTTCATCGCTTCTAAATACAGCTCCTTTGATGCCAAAAAATTCCCTAACCAAATCGATAAAAGTGTAGATATAGAGAGAATTATTGATATAACCACTACCATTTCTATAAATGTAAATCCTTTATTCTTATGCCCAGTTTGTAACATCCGCATCAAAACCCTCTCCTCCTTCTTTACCATCCCGGCCAAGTGAATAAAGGTCATACATATTAATATTATACATACCTGGACAAGAATATAAATAAGGATTACCCCAGGGATCTTTTCCTGCTTTCTTTTTCAAATAAGGACCTTTCCAATTAACTGGAACTGGAGGAAACATAGGAATAGTAGTTAAGGCATCAAGCCCTTGCTCAGTGGATGGATAAAAACCATTATCTGCTTCATATGCATCCAAAACAAGTTCTATAGCAGAAATATCTGCTTTGGCCGCGGCTACCCTTGCTTCTTCTGTCCTACCTGCAAATCTTGGAACAAGTACTCCGGCCAATATAGCGATAATAACTATTACCGTTAAAATCTCTATAAGTGTAAACCCTCTTTCACTTCTGGAGTTAGTTTTTAACATTTGACACCTCCTTAAATAGGGACACTATTTAACAATTATTTACCCACACACCAGAAGGTGCGGGATTCACTTTACGACAGTACTTAAACTTAATATTGGGAGTAAAACGGCTATGGCTACAAACCCAACAACAACGGCCAGACAAAGTATAACTATTGGTTCTAAAAGTATGACAATCCTCCTTGTTATTATTTCCATTTCTCTTTCATATGATCTAGCAATCTTAGTTAATACATTTTCAATCTTTCCTGTTTCTTCACCTACGCGAATCATCTGAATAACAGGTTTTGGGAAAAAAGAAAAATCTTTTAATGCATTTGATAAACTATCCCCTCTTTCAACATTTTTTGCGGCCGTACTTAAATAACCTGATAAAACCCTATTGCCTATACTTTCACTTGTAGTAGAAAGTGCTTGAAGAATTGGAACCCCACTTCCTGACATTACACTTAGAATAAAAGAAAAACGAGAAATAAGGGATTTATGAATAGCATTACCAATCAAAGGCAAGTTAAGTATCATTTTATCAAATTGTTTTTTACCATTTTCAGTCTTAAAAAAAATATTTAAAAAAATTGCAGCACCTACAACCAAAACAAGAATAAGCCACCAAAAATTTGCAAAAAACTTACTCAGACCCATAAGAATTAAAGTAGGCCATGGAAGAGCTTGTTTATAATCTGTAAATAATACAACAAATTTTGGCAAAATAAAAGTTAGAATAAATACGACCACCACAGTGCCAATTAGAATCATAATAGCCGGATAGATTAACATAGTCGCCATCTTTGATTTAAACTCTTCTTCCCACTCAAGTAAATCTGCATACTTCGTTAAGGTTAAATCCAATCCACCTGTCATTTCACCTACTTTAACAAGTCCAACTAACAAAGTTGGAAAAATATCTGGATAAAAAGAAAGGCATTGCGAAAAAGAGGTTCCCCTTTTAATCTTTTCTTTTATATCAAAGATTGCTCTCTTTAGATTTGACTCTCCCAGGCCATCATAAAGAATAACAAGTGTTTGATATAGTGTCACACCAGCGGATAACATTGTCGCGAGTTGTCTAACAAATGAACTTAAATCATGCAATTTAACTGGCGGACGATAAAAAAAATTCAGCCTTTTAGTAAAGTATAGAAAAACTTTTTTAATCCCCGATTTATTCAACTATTTCATCCTCTTGCGTTACTTTAACAATCTCATCAATGGTCGTCATGCCTGATTTAATTTTTTCCCACCCATCATCTCTTAAAGTTCTCATACCTGATTCTTTAGCCGAAGATTTAATCACGCTTGTTATAGCCCTTTGCACTATTAACTTCTTCAGATGCTCATTGATGGTCAACAACTCATATATACCTGTTCTTCCATAATGACCTGTATTTATACATTTATCACAACCAACTCCTTTATATAAAACCTGTCCTTTATTAATTTCTAATCTTAAATCTTTTAAATAACTCTCATCAGGTTTATATGCTTTTTTACAAGATGAACATATTAATCTTACAAGTCTTTGAGCAAGTATTCCGGCGACAGATGAAGCCACAAGATAAGGCTCTATACCCATATCAATTAGTCTGGTTATAGCACCAGCAGCATCGTTTGTATGTAATGTAGCAAAAACCAGATGCCCGGTCAGAGATGCTCTTATGGCTATTTCTGCTGTTTCTAAATCCCTGATTTCTCCAATCATTATAATATTCGGGTCATGCCTTAATATATGTCGAAGTCCTTTTGCAAAAGTAAGACCTATTTTTGCATTAACTTGAATCTGATTTATCCCGGCCAGATGATATTCTATTGGTTCTTCTATGGTTATAATTTTTCTTTCCGGTAAATTAATTTTTGAAAGTGCAGAATAAAGAGTCGTGGTTTTTCCACTTCCAGTAGGACCTGTGACCAGGATAATACCATGGGGTTTTGAAATAAGATTAGTAAATATTTTTAAAGTATCCGGCCGCATCCCAAGTTTTTCTAATCCAAACAAAACAGCTGATTTATCAAGTATCCTTAAAACTATTCCTTCGCCATATAAAGTTGTGATAACCGAAACTCTACAATCAATCTGTCTGCCACCTGTTTTAATCTCAATTCTTCCATCCTGTGGGAGACGCCTTTCGGCAATATTCATCTCAGACATTATCTTTATTCTTGAAATAATAGCACCTTTGAAAAATTTAAGTGCCGGAGGCATCGGAACATCCCTTAAAATTCCATCCACTCTAAATCTTATCCTTAAACCTTTTTCTTGTGGTTCAAAATGAATATCTGTTGCTCTTTCTTTTAATGCTTCTGTAAAAAGTTGGATAGTGTATCAAATCTTTGACTTTTATGAAAAATTGTGGTAAATCAAAAGGGCCCTCTCAATAAAAATTAAAAAGAAAGGAGTACCCTAATGATATTTAATCTACAAATAAATTATAATGAAAAGATGGAAATAAGTC
>JBDRBU010000024.1:0-25632 GCA_043822305.1 Candidatus Firestoneibacteriota bacterium | reverse complement strand
TTTACTTTAATTTTACTTTTATCAAAATTAACCATTTGGTAACCTCCTTTAAAAGGTATAAACTTTTTCCTTTACATATAGGTTACCATATTATATACTATATATAATAAAAAATATTACATTAAACTTGAGGAAGTCTCTTCGTCTTTATCCCTTCATTATAATATTTTATTGCTTCGGGAATTTTTCCTGAGTTTAAATAAAGGTTGCCAAGTCCATAATACATATCAGAAGATGGATTTATAGATAATCCTTTTAAAAAAGTGTTTATAGCATTATCTGTTAACCCAAGTTTTGAGTAAGTAAGTCCCAGACCATAATAATTTAATCCTTTCTCATCAATAGAACCGGCCTTTTCGTAAGTTTTTATTGCAAGTTCATAGTTTCCTGTATTAAAATATGCTCCGGCAAGATTATTGTAGTATGTTACAGTTTTAGGGTCTATATCTATAGCCTTTTTATATGCTTCAATGGATTCATTATGCCCTCCAAGTTTTGAAAGCACAGTTCCGTAATTATTCCATGCTTCTGATGAGTATGGATTTATTTCAACTGCTTTTTTACTTAAGTTTAATGCATCTTTTAAATCTCCTTGTTGTTGTGAAAGAAACCCTAACATTATTTGTATGGATTCATCATCATACCCAATTTCATTTGCTTTTTTATAATATAAATTTGCCTCGGAAATTTTATTTGTTTTTCTTAAATATTCACCATAAAAAAAGTAATACTGGGCTATTATTGTTCTAATCATAAAGTCCTTGTAAATAGAATCGTCATTTAATCCTCTAAATTGAAATTGCTCAAAGGGTTTATATTTAATTTTCTGATTTTTTTTAGTTATCTGGTAAAGCAGTCCTACAGGTTCAGCATTAAATTGATTGCTGTAAGTTGTTTGAATATCTTTGTGAATATTACTGCCCATGACGAAATAGGTTGGTTTAGGTGAATATAATAATTTGTTTTTAATGTAATCAAGTCGTTTTAAGTAATCTGTTGCTGAAATTTTTTCTAATTCAGAATCTATATTGCTAAATATTAAACCATAATCATCATAGTAAGTGCTATCCTTACTTTTTCCTTCTACCATTGTTAAATATGCAGTAGTAAAAGCAGTATTGTCTCCGGCCACAAGAAGATTTGAACCAGAATCTATAGATTTAAGTAAGTTTAGACCATAGTCATATGCAAAATAATTTTTACTTTTATCATTGTAACCATAGTTAAGCACTAAACATAATAAAGGGAAAAGAACTAGAAGAGAACTAAAGATTAGTTGAGATTTTTGAGGTAGTTTATTAATTATAAAAATTATCCCTGCAAAAATGAAAATTAAAATGATTATATAAGAAGGGATATAAAAAACCTCTATCAGGTATAAACTTAAAGTGTTAATACTAAAATTTGTCAAAATAATAAATCCCAGATTAGTTGAAAGGAAGATTAAAGTTAAAAGAAAAAGATGTTGTTTTAAATTCTTGTAAAAAATTAATACTCCAAAAGGTAGAAATAATAGTGGAAATATAGAAAATTGAGCAAGTAAAAAGTTTATATATGAAGAAATTTGTTTTATTAATAAACCAATAGACCTTTCGTGTTCGCTTATAGTGCCATACTGACCTCTAAATATATGATGTAAAATGTTTGATAATGTTTCCGGGTTTCCCCAGTCCATGGGTGGATTGGCTAATGAGCGAAGAGGAAGATATAAATAAGTAAGGAAAGTAACAAAAGTAACTAAAGTAAAAAAAGTAAAAAAAACATTTAAAAGATTTTTTTTATTTGATAAATATGTTTGCCATAATATAAATATAAAAAACAAAAATACAAGAGGGAGCATGGTGTTATGATTGGCCAGGCTTAATCCACAAATTATAGAAATTAAAGCAACATTACCCTCGCACCAGAAGGTGCGGGGTTTACTTTTTGAGAGCAATAAATATAATATTAAGATTATAAAAAAGGTATTTAATGTATATATTCCGCCTTTGGCTTGAACACATTGCGCCCAGTATGTTTTTGAAAATGCAAGCAATAAAGAAGTGGAAAAAGCAACCAAAGTAGCGTTCCATTTTATATGGGACGAAATGGAAAAAGCGAGTAAAGTTAAAAATAATACTAATATTGTAAGACTACCGAAAAATGCTGAAACCAAGTTTACTCTAAGAGCAATAGTTCCCAAGGGGATATAGGAAAACAACTTGCCAATCATGCAGAATAATGGATAACCAGGAGGGTGGGGAATTCCTAAATGATATGCTGCTGAAATAATTTCTCCACTATCTCCAACATATATTGTTGGGCAGATAGTTAAAAGATAAACAAATAATGATATAATAAATAAGATTACATAAATTAAATTTTTAGATTTCATTCCATCTGAAATAATAAAAGTCTGATTATTTGAACTCAGGTAAATCTTTCAAGGCTTCTTTGATTTTGTTTTCATCCAAGGCCAAATCTTCAAGTTTTCCATTAAGATATGCTTCATATGCGGCTAAATCGAAATAGCCATGTCCGCTGAATCCTATGACTATACATTTTTCCTGTTTTGTTTCTTTACATTTTATGGCTTCATCAATTGCATATTTAATAGCATGTGCTGTTTCAGGAGCAGGAAGTATGCCTTCAGTTTTAGCGAATAAGACGGCTGACTCAAACACAGGGTTCTGTGGATAGGCTACTGCTTCTACTATTTTTTTATTTACTAAAAGACATAGTATAGGAGCATCTCCATGGTAGCGTAAACCTCCAGCATGAATTCCTGAAGGCACAAAACTATGACCTAATGTATACATTTTCATTAAAGGGGTCATCTTGGCTTCATCTCCATGATCATATCTATAGGGTCCCTTTGTTAATGTTGGACATGCAGTTGGTTCTACGGCTATAAATCTTATATCCTCTCCTTTAAGTTTATCAGTGACAAATGGGAAGAATAAACCTGAAAAGTTGCTTCCTCCACCGACACAGCCTACTATAATATCTGGTTTTTCACCTGCAATTTTTAACTGTTTTTTTAATTCTAATCCTATTACTGTCTGATGGAGCAAGACATGGTTTAATACACTTCCAAGGCAATATTTAGTGTCTTGATGAGTAGCCGCATCTTCAACTGCTTCTGAGATGGCCATACCAAGTGAGCCTAATGAATTTGGGTCTTTCTCTAAGACACTTCTACCTGCATTTGTTAAATTAGTTGGTGAAGGGTAAACTTTTGAACCCCATGTTTGCATTAAGATTTTTCTATAAGGTTTTTGTTCGTAAGAAACCCTGACCATGTAAACTGTGCATTCTAATCCAAAAAAGTTACAGCCAAAAGATATGGCGCTTCCCCATTGTCCTGCACCCGTTTCTGTTGTTAATCTTTTCACGCCTTCTTTTTTATTATAATATGCTTGAGCGGTAGCAGTGTTTAATTTATGACTTCCAGCAGGAGAAACACTCTCATTTTTATAATAAATTCTTGCTGGTGTTTTAAGTGCTTTTTCTAAGTTATACGCTCTATGTAATGGTGTCGGTCTCCATAATTTATAAACCTTTAAAATATCATCAGGAATACCTATCCATCTTTCAGAACTTACTTCTTGTTTTATAAGTTCCATAGGAAATATTGTGGCCAGGTCCTGTGGACCTATAGGTGTTCCATCTGGTTTAAGCGGTGGGGGAAGTTGTTCCGGTAAATCCGGTAGAATATTATGCCATTCTGTAGGTAAATCCCTTTCACTTAAAGTGATTTTATTTTGTTCCATAATAGTACCTCCTCGCAGGCTAAAGCCTGCGACTACCAATAAAATACCAATAATTTGGTAGTCAGGGTCGTCCCCGACACTGATAAAATTATATACAAAGTTTATGATTATGTCAATAAGAAAAGTTATTTAAATTTTCTATTGAAAAGTATGTTTATTTAGGTTATACTATGATTTATGAGAAACAACAAATTTAAATTTTTTTTGATTATTTTTTTTATATTTTTATCTAATTGTGCTACTAAACCCGAAAAGCCATTGGTTAGGAGTAATGTACCCAAAAACCTAATTGCCATGAAAGGTTTTAATTTAATTCAAACTATCAATGGGGCAAAAAAAATAGAGGTTGATGCTGATGAAGCACAGGTATACTTGAAAGAAAAACTCATGAAATTTTACAATGTCCAAACAAAATATTTCGATAAAGGCAAGGAGATTTCTAATTTAAGAAGTAATGAAGGAACTATATATACTGATACAAACAATATGGAAGTATCCGGCCAGGTAGTATTAACTACTCAAGCCAATACTACTTTAGAGACGGAGAAGCTTAAATGGTCTGAAAAAAATAATAAATTATTTACTGATGAACATGTAAAAATTACAAGAGGAGATAATGTCATGACAGGTATTGGTCTGGAATCTGATTTAATGCTCGAGAATGTTGTCATGAAAGAAACTACTACTAAAATTACAGACTTGAAGTCATTAGAAGAAAGGAAAAAATGACTCTGACCCCTTTTTTAAAAAAAATGGTGGCTGTCCCAATTTTTGTGAGTATTTTAAATGCTCAGGAATTAAAAGTAACACAAAAGGAACCTTTAGAAATAACAGCAAAATTAGTTTTAGGGAATAATAAAACGAAAGAAATTGTTTATATGAAAGATGTAGTTTTAAAGCACGCTGGTAATATTTTGAAATCAGACAAATTAACGATTCTTCCCAATAATGATAAAATAATTGCAGAAGATAATGTTAGTTTTGTAAATAAAAATAATACTATGGAAATGAAAGGTGAATATGTGGAATATTTCAAGAGTAATAAGTATGTCGTGATGAGAAAATCTCCGGTTTTGCTCTTAACTGATAGCGAAGGGATTAAGACTACAGTAAAAAGTGATGTAGTGGAATTATTTAGTGAAGAAGAAAAAGCAGTTGTGTCTGGAAATGTAGAGATGATAAAGGAAGATATAAAAATATTGTGCGGTCAGGCAAATTACGATAAAAGTTTAGAAAAGATAGTTTTGGAAGGTAAACCAGTTGTTTTTAAAAAGCAGGATAAATATGAAGGAGACAAAATAACAATATTTACTAAAAAAAGAAACTTAATAGCCGACTCAAATGTGAAAGCATTAATTTATTTTGAGGAAAAAAAACAATGAGAGCCATAAGAACTGAAAATTTGGTTAAAAGATATAAAAAAAGAGAAGTTGTTCAGAAAGTGAATATAGAAGTGAATCAGGGTGAGGTTGTTGGTTTACTTGGCCCAAATGGTGCAGGCAAGAGTACAACTTTCCACATGATCGTTGGACTGATAAGACCAGATTTTGGCAGGGTTTTTATAGACGAGAAAGATATTACTTTTTCTCCTACATATGAGCGCTCAAGATATGGTCTTGGATATTTACCTCAAGAACCTTCTATATTTAGAAAATTAACTGTTGAAGAAAATATACTGGCGATTTTAGAAACTCTTGATATCTCTAAGTCAGAAAAACAAAAAAGGTTGAAAAGTTTACTTGATGAATTTAATATATCTCATCTGGCCAAGAATAAGGCCTATACTCTTTCCGGGGGTGAAAGGAGAAGAGTTGAGGTAACCCGTGCCTTGGTTACAAGTCCTTCTTTTTTATTATTAGATGAACCATTTTTAGGGATAGACCCTATTACAGTGTCTGAGATTCAACAGGTTATTTCACAGTTAAAAGAAAAAGGTTTAGGTATACTAATTACAGACCATAATGTAAGAGAAACTCTTTCAATTACTGACAGAGCATATATAATGTATGAGGGGAAAATACTTTTATCGGGTAATGCAAAAAGTCTGGCCAAAGATAAAGAAGCAAAGAAAATTTACCTGGGAGAGAAGTTTACTTTATAGTCTGTATTAACCCCAGAACTTACTGGAAGATACAGCTTTTTTATAAAATGTCTGGATATATTTTTTTACTTTAAATAATAAAACTGTTCTACCCTTAAATACTATTTTTAAGAATCGTATAATCTTAAAACCTTTTTTCCTTTTGTATTTTTCAAGGTCTGAACGTATTAATCGTTTAAATTCATTTATATTAGTTGCACTTGAGAGTGCTGTTTCGTAAGTTATTATTTTTTTTCTATATAGTTCTCTTAATGATTGATTTAATGTCTTCATCCCAACATCTTTACCTGTATGAACTAATAATGGGATTTGCTGAATATCATTGTTTATTATCAGATTCCTTATAGCCGGTGTTGATACCAGTACTTCAGTCGCAGGAATTCTTCCGGTTTTATTTGCTTTAGGTAATAATTGCTGGGCTATTATTCCTTGAAGTGCTCCAGCGAACTGAATTCTTATTTGTGACTGCTGACCGGGTGGGAATACATCTACTACACGATGTATACTTTGGGTAGCATCAATAGTATGTAATGTTCCAAGAACCAAATGACCCGTTTCTGCGGCCGTTATAGCCGTTGAGATAGTTTCTAAGTCTCTCATTTCTCCAACCATTATTACATCAGGACTTTGTCGGACAACATGTTTTAATGCAGATGCAGTGGTATGGGTCTAATTGTAGCGGCTACAGTTCCTTTCTGCATATATACATTTACTCTAAAACGACTTAATTTTGGAATTTCGTATGATAAATCAAGTTCTTTTCGTCTCTCAAAAGTTTGTTTTTGTTCATTATCAAGAATGCTGTTTATAAGTAATTTGGTATCTGCTGGAGATAGTTTGGCTAATTTAGTTTGAATCACATCACCATCTATTCTTAAAATAGGGGGTGAATCTGATGTTATAATTAAATCAGAAGATTTTTTTTCCAAGGTTAATTTTAATAATTCATTCATTTCCATATTAAATATTGTAAATTATTTTTAATAATATGTCAATACTTTCTTGATTTTTATTATAAATAATTGATATAATACATAATGAGCATATTAGAAATGAGAACATATGGGGACCCATTTTTGCGGAAAAAGACGATACCTTTAGAAAGGATTAATAGTCAAGTGAAAGAAATTGTTCATTCGATGATAGAGACAATGAGAATATCAAAAGGTGTTGGCTTGGCAGCAAATCAAGTGGGGTTTCTTGAGAAAATATGTGTTATAGATACAAGTAAAGGAGAAAAAAAAGAAGATTTACTTGTTCTTGTAAATCCTGAGATTATAAATAAAAGCGGAAAGATTAAATTAGAAGAGGGTTGTTTAAGTTTCCCGGAAATTACAGAAGAAATAGAAAGGGCATCCAAGGTAAAGATTAAGGCCTTAAATTTAGAAGGGAAAGAAATACAGGTAATTGGAGAGAATTTATTAGCCAGGGTTTTGCAACACGAGATTGACCATTTAAATGGTGTCTTGTTCATAGATTATTTACATTTTGTAAGAAAATTAGCCATACAAAAAAAACTTAATGAGTTGAAAAAACTTTATGAAAGATAAAATGAAAATTTTATTTTTTGGTACTCCAGATATAGCAGTTTTATATTTAAAAAAACTTGTAGAAAGTCACGCACCAGAAGGTGCGGGGTTTATTGAAGTAGTTACATCAGCCGATAAACCAAAAGGAAGAGGTTACAAAGTTACATGTTCGCCAGTTAAGGAATATGCGGATTTGAATAATCTGAAAGTTTATCAGCCAAAGTTTTGTAAGGATGAAAATTTTTTAAAAGAAATTTCTCAAGTTAACATTGATTTAGGCGTGGTTGTCTCGTTTGGACAAATATTACCAAAGAGTTTGTTTAGTCTTCCAACATATGGCTCGATAAATGTTCATTTTTCACTTTTACCAAAATACAGAGGTGCTGCTCCAGTAAACTGGGCAATTATAAATGGAGAAACAAAAACAGGTGTATCTATAATTTATGTAGAAGAAAAATTAGATAGTGGTGATATAATATTACAGTTAGAAGAACCTATTAAAGAAGATGATGATGCTTTTAGTTTGATGGAAAGATTAATAAATATTAGCACAATCAAACTATTGGATGTTATAGAATTGGTTACAAACGGTAAAGTGGCTAAAATTAAGCAGGATGAGACAAAAGTTAGTTATGCACCAAAGATTAAGAAAGAAGATACATCAATAAACTGGCAGAGTTCGTCAAGAGATATTTTTAATTTCATAAGAGGGTTGTCTCCAGAACCAGCTGCTTGTAGTAAACTAAATGGTAAAACAATAAAGATTTTAAAAAGTGAAATCTTGGAAGAAGGAAAGAAATTAACTCAAACGCCTGGCGAGATTTTAGAATGTATAAAAAATAAAGGGTGGAAAGTATCTACTTCTGATGGTAGTCTTATAATTAAAATGATAAAACCCGAAGGTAAAAAACTAATGTCTGTTGATGAATACATGAGAGGGAATAGGATTCCTGAAAATGTAAGATTTGAGGACAGATGACAGAGCGATACAATACGCAGGCTAAAGCCTGCGACTACCAGTTTATACCAGTTAGGAGGTGAGTTTAATGCAAGGTTATAGTAGCAAAGTGATGGAGCATTTTAGAAATCCAAGAAATGTTGGTGAGATAGAAAATCCAGATGGTATTGGGCATGTGGGTAATCCTGTCTGTGGTGATATTATGGAACTTTATATTAAAGTGAAAGATGGTCGTATTATAGATGCTAAGTTTAAAACATTTGGCTGTGGGGCGGCTATTGCCACCAGCAGTATGATTACCGAACTTGTTAAGGGAAAGACTATTGAAGAGGCATTAAAAGTTTCAAATTTGGCTGTAGCCGAAGCTTTAGGAGGATTACCACCGATTAAAATGCATTGTTCAGTCTTAGCCGAACAAGCCTTAAAAAAAGCTGTAGATGATTATTTGAGAAAGACCGCGGGAAAAGGATTAGATTTAAAGGCAGAACATAATAAGAATGATGAAGGAGAATGTGTTATAAGGGAAAATAAATAAAATGTCGAAAATTTTAGTTGCCATGAGTGGAGGAGTTGATAGTTCTGTAGCCGCAGCCTTGCTTAAGGAAAAAGGTTTTGAAGTAATTGGTATTACTTTGCAGTTGATTCCCTTAGAAATGCAAAATTTTGGCGAGTGTTGTTCTTTGTCATCTATAGAAGATGCAAGAAAAGTTGCAAAGATATTGGATATTCCACACTATGTTTTGAATTTAAGAGAAATCTTTAAAAAAAAAGTTATGAACAATTTTTATACCGAATACATCTCTGGTTGGACACCTAATCCTTGTGTTAGATGTAATCAGTATATAAAATTCGATGCTTTATGGCAAAAGGTTAAAGAACTAAAGTGCGAGTATCTGGCCACAGGTCATTATGCTAAAATTGAATACGACGGCAAAAGGAATAAGTATTTATTAAAAAAAGGTAAAGACACACATAAAGACCAGTCATATGTTCTTTATGTCCTGACCCAGCAAAGTTTAGGAAGGACTTTGTTGCCTTTAGATAACTATACAAAATTGGAAGTTAGAAATATGGCTAAGAAGTTAAAATTACCGGTAGCTAATAAAAAGGATAGTCAGGATATATGTTTTGTTGAAAATAAAAATTATTCAGGATTTTTGGAGAAATATTTTAAATATATTCCGAAGGAAGGAAATATCATAAATAGCCAAGGAGAAGTTTTAGGCAAGCATAAAGGTATAGTAAACTATACGATTGGGCAAAGAAGAGGTTTGGGTATTTCTTCAAAGAGACCATTGTATGTAGTCGATATAAATAGTGACAATAATGAAATCATCGCAGGATTTGAAGAAGATGTTTATCTGGAGTATTTGTTGGCCAGAGATATAAACTTAATAAGTATAGACAAAATAAGTAAGCCATTGAAAATTAAAGCAAAGATTCGTTATAAGGCTCATGAAGCTGAGGCAACTATATTGGAAGTTGATCATGGAATTTCTGTAAAATTTAATAAGCCACAATGGGCTATTACCCCTGGTCAATCGGTGGTGTTTTACGATAATGATGAGGTTCTTGGCGGAGGAATAATTGATAGAATTAAATGATATTGAGATTGTAACTTTATTAGTGCTGCCTTTTAAGTTAAAATATTTAACTGTAGGATTTTTGTTTGCGGAAGGTTTTTTGAAACAAAAAGGAGATATTGAGGGTATAACTATTGATGAAGAGAAAGGAATTGCAAATGTGAAATCCAACCAGGATGTGAAGTTTATAAAAAAAATGTTAAATAAAAGATTAATCACTTCCGGGTGCGGAAGGGGTGCAACACTTTATAATGTTATCGATGCCTCTTTTTTTGTAATAAATAAGAATTCTTTCGAATTTGATTTGCAGAATATTTTTAATCTAAACAACAGGTTTCAGAAAGAATCAGAAATGAAGGAGGAGTATGCTTAAAAACGAGAAATTAATATCAGATATAATGAAGTTAAAAAAAGAAAAAAAAGCCGTTTTTTTAGTCCATAATTATCAATTACCCGAGGTTCAGGGTCTAGCCGATTTTTTAGGCGATTCATTAGGTTTAAGTCAATCTGCGTCAAAAGTAGAGGCAAAGGTTATAGTTTTTTGTGGTGTGCATTTTATGGCTGAGACAGCTTCTATACTTTGTCCTGATAAAACTGTACTCCTCCCGGATTTATCATCAGGTTGTCCAATGGCCGATATGATAACGGCCAAGGATTTAAAAGAATTAAAAAGTAAACATCCAAATGCAGTTGTTGTCTCATATGTAAATACATCGGCTTTCGTAAAAGCAGAAAGTGATTATTGTTGTACTTCAGCCAATGGAGTTAAAATTGTAGAAAAATTACTTGATAAAGAAATAATATTTGTTCCAGACAAGTATTTAGGGTCTTTTGTAGCCAAAAAGACCAAAAAGGATTTAATACTCTGGAATGGGTACTGTCCGACACATTTGAAAATTTTACCTCAAGATATAATTAAATTGAAAGAACAACATCCAGAGGCTAAAGTTGTTGTTCATCCAGAATGCATTGGTGAGGTATGTGATCTGGCCGATGAAGTTACTTCTACTGAAGGTATACTCAGGTTTTCCAGGACCACATCTTCCAAAGAAATTATAGTTGGAACAGAAGTTGGAATGTTGCATAGATTAAGAAAAGAGTTTCCAGATAAGGTATTTTATCCAGCATCGGAATTAGCCATTTGTCCAAATATGAAGAAAAATACCTTAGAAAAGGTTTTATGGGCATTAGAAGAAATGAAAAACGAAGTTAAAGTGTCAGAGGATATAAGACAGAAGGCTAAGAAATCTATAGATAAAATGATAGAAATTGGCCGATAGATAGGTAATTATTGACACTTTAAAAATAGGAGAACATTTATGGAACAATTAGAGATCCGAGACAAGATTAGAAACGAACGAGTTGAAAAATTCTTTTACCTGACTCTTATCATTACCATTCTTCATGGGGGATTTGTACTTTGGGATTTGGTTTGTTTGATTATTGGGAGGCAGAATACCATTTATTCGTCGGGTGCGTTTAGCAATATTTACTTGATTGCTTTAAGCGGGTATGCGGGGTATAAGGAGTTTGTTAGATGGATGGAAAGCCCATATGGTTCGGATGAGGAAGTGGCAAAAGAAAAAATACTCAGGTTTAAACGCGGGGAAATTATCACGACTTTGTGGATACTGCTTTATCTTGCCTGCCTTACCATTGAACGGTTTCATTTGATTTCCCGTCTGCCTTTTGAGCTGGAAAGAACGGCGCTTCAGGTATTTGCCGTTGTCGTTGGAACCTACGGATCAAAGAGTCTGTTTATTGGTAGGGCAAGAAGCAAAACCGGAAATGACGGCAAAGATGCTTCCAAAAAACAGGAATTAAACAGCGCTGAGCAAGAAGCAAAAATACTTGCGATTATTGACAGCGAGGGGAGTATTTCAAACGACCGCTGCAGGGAAATTCTGGGAGCTGACAGAAATAGAGTTTACCGCGTATTAGAGAAGATGGAAAAAGAAGGTAGGATTAAAACGGAAGGCATCGGAAAAAACATAAAATATGTAAAATCTCAGGTATTGTGCTGATGTAATCATAAAAATGAGCGTAAAAAATGAGCGAAAAAACACACAGGAAAAACAATGCATTTTAAAGAATTGCGCTCAAAATACGCTCGGTTTTTTGTTCAGATTCGCTCGGAATGCGCTCAAATACGCTCGGATACGCTCAATTTATACGCGAATCTGGTTTTACCCCATGCGAAAGCGGGTGATGGGATTGGTGAATGAGTTGCTCGTGAATAGGAGTGCAAACTAAATGGAGCTAAATAATCTAATTTCTAAAACTGAATCAGAAATCATAGAGTTGAAGGAATCTGTAGGGGAATGGAAAGAGATAGTTGAGACCACCTGTGCTTTTTCTAATGCAGAGATACAACTGTCAATCTACGATGATAGAATTGAAGTTTGGAATCCAGGTGAACTTCCCAAGCCACTGACCACTCAAGACCTAAAAAGAAAACACAAATCCATCCCGAGAAATAAACTTCTTGCTGATAGATTATTCTTGATTAAATTTATTGAACAGTGGGGTAAAGGTACAAACAGGATAATTGATGAAATGAGACAAAGCAGCTTACCTGAACCTGAATTTCAGAACCTTTCTGGTGGTTTTGAAGTTACCTTAATTGGGCCAGGAAAATCTTTTGAGGAAGAGATTGAGAAACAAAAACTTCATAAGTTAGAAATAAATGAAAGACAAAGGAAGGCTATTAAGTATGTAGTAGAAGAAAAAACTATAAGTAGGCAAGAATATGTAAGAGTCAACCGGATTTCTCATACTACCGCTCATAAAGAATTAAAAGAATTGGTAGAAAAAGGAGTTTTTAGAAAGAAAGGAGCAGGTAAATATATTAGATACGAGTTGACGCAAGGTTGACGCAAGAAGTTGTGCTAAAAAGATGCTTGTAATATAAGGAATTACGCAAACTAAAGTTTGCGGCTACCAACCAAAATTGAAGTTATGGGACAACCTCTATAATACATAAAATTATAGACTTTTGAAAATATGAATTTTTTCTTTACATAAAGGTTATCATATTGTATACTATTAGGACAACCCCCTAACCCCCTTTATTAAGGGGGAATTAAAAATATTTACTAAGGGGGAATTAAAAAATAGATTATTCTATGAAAAAGAAAAAAGACAATATAAATAGTTTAAAATGTATAGGTGAAATAGGTACAAAGATGAACTTAAGGAAGAAAGACCTTGAACCTATGGGTAAGTATAGTGCTAAACTAAGTTTTGCAACTTTAAATAAATTAAAAGACAGAACACAAGGTAAACTTATATTATCTGTGTCGACCCCCTCTATTTTAAATAACAAGAATAGCCATCTTTTAGTCTGTGAAAGATTAGTTCAATCTTTAGGTCTTCTTAGAAAGAAAGTAGTACTGTGTGCTCCAATAGTTACCTTAGATAATATTTTATTAGGAAAACCGTACTTTGATGTATTCACCAAGGAAATATTGTTAGTGAATTTGCAGAATATGAACAGTATATCATATGCGCATAATTTTATTTCTGCATATTTAAATAATCAAATAATCTTTAATAATAATTTAAATTCTTGTAATATTTTATGGAACAAATCTTTTAATTTTATTGATGAAACCTTAAAAAAAATAGTTACGGGTCTAGACAACAGTAGAACAAATGTTTTAGTCAGAGAAGAGAAATTTGATTATGTTTTAAATTCTGAACTTACATCTATAGTTTCATTATCTTCCAACATTGAAGAAATGAAAGACAGGATTAGCCAGGTCATAGTTGCCACTACAAAAGAAGGTTGGCCAGTAGCTATTAAGGATTTGCAAATACAGGATATGGTTAGTTTATTATTAACAGAGAGTTTGAAGCCAACATTAATACAAACAAAAAATGGTGAACCAGTTGTTTTGTGTGTTTCCGGGGATGGCGAAGTATTACCATCTGGAAATGTTTTAGCGATAAAAACTGCTTTAAATTTAGCGGAGTTTGTTGTCTTAAAATTAGATGGTTGTGTAAACTTAAGTATTGAGAAATTTTTGGATATTACTTGTAGAAAATCAGAGATTAAACCAGATATGGTGATTATTACAACTTTTGTTAACGAATTAAATTATTATGGTGGTGCCGCAGAAGAGAAAATGTTTGAGAAGAATTTGGAATGTTTAGAAAAAGGAGTTCAATATTTAATTAAAGATATAAACATAATAAAAAAGTTTGGTGTTCCAGTCTTAGTGAATGTTAATGAAGATAGAGGTATTAATAGTGATGAGGTTAAACTTATTGATAAATATTGCTCAAACTTAGGAGTGAGAGTGGTATTTTCAAGTTTTAAAAAAAATAGTGTCCAATCAAATTTAGAATTTGTAAAGAATGTTTTAGAAATAGTTAGAATGCAAAAGAGCTACTTTAGGCCTTTATACGATATTAATCTAAGTTTAAAGGAAAAGATAAAAATTATATATAAAGAAATTCATGAAAAAAGTAATATAAACTTTAGTTTAAGGGCAGAAAAACAAATAGAGTACCTAGAAAAGAATGGATTTGGTAATTTACCTGTTTCAATCACTGGAATAACATATTTTAGGAAGAACAATCAAGATGTTGTAAATATAAAAGATTTAGTATTATACGCCGGTGCGGGGATTATCGTCGTTGTCAGTGATGATAATGATCTTATGCCTTCTTTTAAAAAATGTTATATTCTAAAGAACCTATAGAAAAGTTTATAAAAGATTTAAGTGCCAAACTTCCGGCTCCAGGTGGAGGTTCGGCGGCGGCACTTACGGGTGCGATTGCAGCGAGTTTGAATTGCATGGTCGCTAATTTTACAATTGGCCATGAGAAGTATAAAGAGTTTGAAAAAGAATGCTCGGATTTATTAAACGAATCCGTAAAATTAAGAGATGAACTTTTAAATTTAATGCAAGCTGATACAGAGGCTTATACCTTAGTTTTAAAGTCTTATAAAATGCCTAAGGAGACTGACTCTCAAATCTTAGAAAGGGATAAAGCCATAGAAGAAGTGCTAAAAAAAGCCGCTGAAATCCCATATAAGATGATAAGTATATGTTATAGGATACTTTTAATTTGTAAGCCCTTGCTTATTAAAGGCAATAAGAATTTAGTAAGTGATGTAGGTGTATCAGCTACATTAGCCTTAAGCAGTATGAAGTCAGCATTTTTAAATGTAAAGATTAATTTCTTTTATTTGAAAGACAAAGAATATAAAGATAAAATCATGAAAGAAATAAATTTAATTTTAAAAGAAGCAGATAGTTTGGAAAGAGAGGTCTGGGAAGAATGTAATAAAAGATTTTAAGGGGTAAAAGCGAGCAAAGATAGACATTTTATATTAGAAAAGAGAATAGAAATAGGAGGTTTTTGTATGATATTTGATAAAAGAAGGTTTCAAAGGGTGCCGGTTGATTTTGATGTTGAACTTTTTTCCGCAACAAAAGTTCCTGTAGGCCAAGCCAAAGCAATTGATCTAAGTACTTCAGGCCTGGGCGTAAAAAGTAATTTATCTTTTCAATTTAGAAAAAGCACTGAGATTTTTATATCTTTTAAACTACCAGATGATACTTTTTTAGAAAAAATTAGAGTAGAAATTCGAGGGGTTGATAAATTGGAAGATGGCTTTTTGCTGAAGTTAAGATTTACTGAAATGAAAGTGCTGGATATTATGAAATCTTATCTAGGAGGTTAATATGATATTAGATTTTATATTTGGAATGTTTTCTAATGATATGGCTATAGATTTAGGAACCGCGACTACTCTTGTTTGGGTGAAAGGTAAAGGAATAGTTTTAAATGAACCTTCTTTAGTCGCGTTAAGAAGAGATACCAGTGAAATAGTAGCCGTAGGTAAAGAGGCGAGGAAGATGCTTGGAAGAACACCGGCCAGTATATTAGCCATAAGACCTATGAGAGATGGTGTTATAGCCGATTTTGAGGTTACAGAGAAAATGTTAAAATACTTTATAACAAAAGTTCACAATAAAAGAACTCCAGTTAGACCAAGAATTGTCATAGGGATTCCATCAGGTGTAACTGAAGTTGAGAAAAGAGCTGTGAGAGATTCCGCAGAACAAGCAGGCGCAAGAAGTGTTTATCTTGTAGAAGAACCAATGGCGGCGGCTATTGGAGCCGGGCTTCCTATAGAAACTCCTACTGGGAATATGATAGCCGATATTGGTGGAGGGACAACAGAAATAGCGGTTATTTCATTAAAAGATATGGTATGTAATACCTCTATAAGAGTTGGTGGAGATGAGTTGAACGAAGCTATAGTACAACAGTTAAAGAGTGCTTATAACATATTAATAGGTGAAAGAACATCAGAGGACATAAAAATAGAGATAGGTTCAGCCTTCCCTTTAAAAGAAGAATTAAAAATGAATGTGAGAGGAAGAGATTTAGTTACAGGACTTCCTCGAACAGTAGAGATTGATTCTGAGGAAGTTAGAGAAGCAATAAAAGAACCAATTGCTCGAATAATAGAAGCAATAAAAGAGACATTAGAAAAAACCCCGCCCGAACTTTCTGCTGATATTGTGGATAGAGGTATAATACTTGCTGGAGGTACTTCTTTACTAAAAGGATTTTCAGAGCGACTTAGATATGAAACAGGTGTGCCGGTGAATTTATCTGAAGACCCTATTAGTTGTGTGGTTAAAGGAGTTGGTAGATTAATAGAACAAGAAGACGGTTTATTGGAAGAAGTGTCGGTTTACGAGAGAGAATACCTTTAAAAACAAATGTGGCGAAAATTCTTTTTAAAATATAGAATATACATAATTTTAATTTGTTTGCTTTTGGTTTTTACTTTAATTTTGTATTATTCTGCCGGCAAAGAGCAACATTCCTTTGGTCAGACTTCTTTAATTTCCGAGATAATTTACCCGTGGCAAAAATTAACCTTAAAGTTATCCCAAAAAGTAAGTTATGCGTTACAAAGTTTTGTATATTTTTTTAACATAAAAAAAGATAATGAAAGATTGAATAAAGAATTATCTATGTTAATATATCAGAATAATGAGTTAATGGAAATAGTAAAAGAAAATGAAAGGCTTAAGAGTTTATTAAATTATAAAAAGAAAATTAATTTTAAGAGTAAAATAGCCATGATTGTAGGAAGAGATGTAAATAATTATTTTGGTGTAATCTATATAGATATTGGAGAAAAAGATGGAATAAAAAAAGATATGCCGGTTATTACATATAACGGAGTAGTTGGGAAAGTTGTAAATGTTTTGCCAGAAACTTCTTCTGTTTTATTAATCACTGATTACAATAGTAGTCTAAGTGGTGCTGTCCAAAGGACAAGATGTATCGGTAGTGTTAAGGGTCAGGGCAGCCGTATATGTGAAATGAAATACTTGTCTATAAATGATGATGTGAAAGTGGGAGATTTGGTTATTACTTCAGGAGAGGGAAAATTCCCCAAGGGATTGGTTATAGGGGAAATTACGAATGTTTCCGAATCTTTAGATAGTATGAGTTTAAACATAGTTATTAAACCCGCGATAAATGTTTTAAAATTAGAAGAAGTACTTGTGGTCGTAAAGGAATAAATGATAATTAGATTAATTGTAATATTTGTTTGTTTTTTATTTCAAAGCAGTTCTTTTATCTCAATATTTAATATTTCACCCGATTTTATATTAATAGGTGTAGTCTTAGTCGTCTTGAAGAATGATGTTGTCGATGGGATTAAGATAGGAATATTTGCAGGGTTGTTGCAGGATGTCCTTTCATCTGGAACTTTTGGGATTGGGCTTTTTACAAAAACCTTATCAGGTTTCTTCGCCGCCTTGCTAAAAAAACAGATATTTAGTGATAGCCTTCTTTCTAAAATGCTCATTGTGTTTTTGGTTGTTTTGATAAATGGAGCTTCTTCTTTAATTCTTATGAGTCTTTTCTATGTAAAAATCAATATATTTAATGAGTTATACTCAATAACCTTACCTACCGCAGTATATACCAGTTTATTATTGTGTGTCCTGCTTTTACTTAAAAAAATTTTAATTAACATTTCAAAAAAGATGCTATGGAATCATAAATGTTGAAACCAAAAAACAACACTTATATTATTCCGATTCGGTAAAATAAATGATTTTAGTCCTTGACAAGAATTAAACAATATTGTATAATAATTTATGATAATAGAATAATATTAAATAATTACAAATAATAATACAATGAGAGAAATAACAATGGAAAGAAAATATAATTTACCAAAAGGATATCCATCTTCTATTGGTGGAAGAGAGATAGAAGTAATTGCTCGTTTATCGTACGAGAATACTGATATTATTACTTTAGAAAAGTTTAGAGAATACTTTGGCCAAGACGGAGATGTTCAGCTTATTTATCAGTTAAGAAAAAAAGGAATTTTGCGGCCAATTAAAAGAGGAGTATATTGGTATTCTCCGCTTGAGGCGGGTCCTTATGGTCGGGGTATGTGTAACAATCTTATTCCACCAATATTCTTCCCAAAGAAAAATTATTATATTGGATATTTCACTGAGTATAATACATACGGTTTTACAGAACAAATACCTCAGATAACTTATGTACTTAATACATCATATCAATGTAAAAAGAACATTGATGGTATGTGTTTTGAATTTATAAAAGTTTCATCTAACAGGATGTATGGTCTAGAGAAAAGAAATATTTTTAATACAGAAGTATTGTTTAGCGATAAGGAGAGAACACTTGTTGATCTTTTTTATTTTCCTGATCCTGTTGGTGGGTTAAGAGTTGCTTTTAAAGTTCTTAGCGAGCAGATAGAAGATAATAGCATAGATTTGGATAAATTCATTAATTATGCAGTAATGTTTCCATCTAAATCAACACGAAAAAGAATAGGTTATGTGCTTGATCTTGCAAAGGTTCCCAATTCAAAGATTCAACTACTTATTGAAAGCATTAAAAATACTTCGTTAATTACTTTATTTGGTAGCCAATCCAGAAAGGGTGCTATTAATAATAAATGGAGGGTTATAATTGATGTTGCATAATAATCAAGATAAATTTAAAGAGATAATACGTAGCGTACAAGCAAAGACTGGTTTTAGGGATATTTTTTTAGAAAAAGATTACTATTTAACTTTATTATTATCAAAAATTAATATTTTTAATAATGACCTTGTATTTAAAGGCGGTACTTGCTTTAATAAAATTTACTTCCCTTATTACCGTTTAAGTGAAGATTTAGATTTTACTATGAAATTACCATCTAATAATATTACAAGAGGGATGAGAAGTCGGGCCATGAAACCCATAAAAGAGAATATAGAAAAATATTTAGAAAATATTGGTTTAAAATTGGATAAAGATAAGGAACCAGGACGCAATGAAAATAAACAATATGTATTTATGATAAATTATGACTCTATATTTATGGGTACAAAAGGTACCATAAAATTGGAAGTTGGATTGCGTTTTAATCCATTATTAAAAACCGAAAATAGAAATGTAGTACATTGTTTTACTAATCAGATTACAAATGAGTCGTTATTTAGTGGTGGTGAGGTTAATTGTCTTAGTTTAAAAGAATCTGTTGCCGAAAAACTAAGGGCTGCTGCTGGGAGAGAAATGATTGCTCCGCGTGATTTTTATGATTTAGATTATCTTATTAGAAACAAATTTAACATATCGGATCCGGAAGTATTAAAATTATTTGAGTTAAAAACGAAAGAGGAATCTACCTGGGATGGGATGCCTAAATATTGTCATAACCTAGGAAGAAGTGATAAAGAAATAGATGATATGCGCTCAAGAATTGAAAGTGAGCTTTATCCGGTAATTAAGCTCGAAGAACGGGAAAAATTTAATATTGATATTGCTTTAGCCCGGATTAATAAAGCATTTGATGTTGTAAAAATAAAAAAAACATTAAAGAAATAAAAAGAAACAGGAAGAAACAAGAAACAAAATCATATCAAAATCAAAAAAATATTATGGTATTCGAACGGCTACGAGATAAAGAAGAAGAAAAAAGGTTTAAATTCCTTGTAATTTTTAGTATTATCTTATTTTTAATATTAGTTATCCGTGTAATTATTTTGCAAGTTATTGATGGAGAAAAGTATAAAAAAATTGCACAAAGTAACAGTACCAGAGTGGTTCCTGAAAGAGCATGTAGAGGAATAATTTACGATAGATATAAAGAAAAGGTAGTTGATAATATGCCATCCTTTACGGTATCAATAATTCCTGCAGATTTGAAAAATAAAGAAAAAGTTATAGAAAGATTGACAGAAGTTTTAGATATTACAGAAGAAGAAATATGCGAGAAGTTAGAAAGACAAAAATATAAAGTCTTTGAAGCTATAAAAATTAAAGGTAACTTAAATTCTCAGGATGTTTCAATAATAGAAGAACATAAAACAGATCTTCCGGGTGTTATTATCCATACAGAACCTAAGAGGAATTATATAAATAATGAGATGGCCTCTCATGTTTTGGGTTATGTAGGTGAAGTTAGTTTGGATGAAGCGAATGGTGGTAAATATTATTTTGGTGATTTAACAGGGAAAATTGGATTAGAGAAAAAATATGATTCATATTTAAGTGGTCTAAATGGGGCTACTCAAATCATGGTGAATTCGATTGGGAAAGAAATAAAAGTTGTTGGTAAAAAAGAGCCAGCCAAGGGAGTTGATCTGACTTTAACTCTAGACTTAAGATTGCAAAAAATATGCGAGGATTTAATTAAAGGCAAAAAAGGTGTTATTGTGGCCATGGACCCAAGAAGTGGTGAAATTTATTCTATGGTTAGTAAGCCTTCTTTTAATCCAAATATGTTTAGTAATCCGTTGGAAAAAGCAAATTGGGATAATCTTGTTAGTAGTTCAGAGAGTCCGTTTTTAAATAGAACGATTACTGGTTTATACTCCCCTGGTTCTACCTTTAAGGTGATTTTAGCCTCGGCTGTTTTAGAAGAGCACTTATTAGATGTAAAAGATTTATTTTTATGCCATGGTACTTACTGGTATAGTACCTGGAATTATAACTGTTGGAAAAAGGAAGGTCATGGGAGTTTGAATATAATAGATGCCATTACTTATTCTTGTGACATTTTTTTTTATCAGACAGGTTTACTTGTAAAGGTAGATAAGATAGCAGAATATTCTAAATTGTTTGGATTAGGGGCAGAAACGGGTATTGATTTAGATGGTGAAAAAAAGGGTTTGGTGCCTTCTAAAGAATGGAAAGAGAAAATGTTTCATGAGCATTGGATGCCTGGTAATACTATTCAGCTTTCAATTGGACAGGGATTTCTTCTTACGACACCAATACAAATGCTGAATGTTTACAATATAATAATAAATAATGGAGTTTCCTATAAGCCTCATTTGGTTAAGTTCATAGGAGATAAAGAAGTAGTTCCGGAAATTTCAAGGGTAGTATCAATAAGAGAAGATACTTTAAAGATAGTAAAAAAGGGCTTATGGGAGTCAGTTAACAAGAGTGGTGGAACAGGATGGAGGGCTAAATCAAATTTTAGTCTTGCTGGAAAAACGGCGACAATAGAAAACCCACATGGAGCATCTCACTCTTCTTTTATAGGATTTGCTCCGTTCAGTAATCCAGAGATTTCTGTAATTGTATTTTTAGAAGGAGGAGGAAGTGGAGGAGAAATTGCCGCTCCTATAACTAAAAACATTATAGAGTCATATTATAAATTAAAAAAAGAGAGATATGCCAGGAAGTAAGCATAACATTAGAAAGTTTAATCGTATTTTATTAATAACTGTTTTTTTACTCAATATTATTGGTTTATTAATGATATACAGTGCTACAAGTAGTGTTGAGTATAGTTATTTTTATCATAATAGTTATTTAAGACAATTTATATGGGTTTTGATAGGTTTTATTTTAATGTATTTAGTTAGCCTGGTAAATTATGTTGTTTGGATTGAACTTGCATATAAATTATATTTTTTTACTTTATTTTTGTTGCTTTTACTTCTTATAGTAGGTAAAAGTAAATTTGGTGGTATAAGATGGTTCCACTTAGGTCCTTTTTCATTTCAACCATCGGAGTTTTGTAAAATTGTTTTAATATTAGCCTTAACCAGATTTATTATAGATAATAAAGGTAAAATAGAACTCCTTAAGGGCCTTTTAAAAACATTTTTAATAATAGCAGTTCCACTTTTCCTGATAGTCATCCAGCCTGATTTGGGAACAGCGTTAATATTTGTGCCTATAGTTTTTTTTGTTTTACTTATTGCCGGTGTCCGAGTTAAATATCTGGTTGTAAGTTTTTTGTCTTTAATAGCTATATCTCCGATTTTTTGGCATTTATTAAAAGACTATCAGAGGAAAAGATTGATGAATTTTATAAATCCAGAGTTAGACCCTCTTGGTAGTGGTTATAGTATTATTCAGTCTAAGATAGCTATAGGTTCAGGAGGTTTATTTGGTAAAGGACTTTTAAAAGGCACACAAAGTCAGTTAAATTTTTTACCAGAACATCATACCGATTTTATTTTTTCTGTTATTGGGGAAGAATTAGGATTAATTGGTATTTTATTAATTTTGTTTTTATATTTTTTATTTACTATGGAGGGGCTTAAAATATCTATATTTGCTAAAGATAAAACAGGAAAAGTTTTAGCCACAGGAATAGTTTTTATGTTTGTTATTCAAATATTTGTAAATATAGGTATGACTTTAGGATTACTTCCCGTAGTTGGGGTTCCACTTCCCTTTCTAAGTTATGGTGGTTCATCACTCTTATTTAGCATGATTCTTATAGGAATTTTACTGAATATTCATTATTCAAGTGTTGGAAAATTTTCCGGATAATTCAAATCATATGGACAATATCAAAGAGAGAGTATATAAAGAAATCCTTCCTTTTGTATCTAAACCATCTCGTTATATAGGTAAAGAGTTTAATTCTATAGAAAAAAAACATGATTCCATTGATGTAAAAGTGCTTCTGGCATTTCCAGAACTTTATGAAATTGGAATGTCTTATCTGGGTTTTAAGATTCTACACTGGATAATAAATAGCCGCGATGATGCTTTAGCCGAAAGAGTGTTTTCACCCTGGGTTGATATGGAAAATATGCTAAAAAAAAGCAAGATTCCACTTTGTTCTTTAGAGACCTGGACGCCAATAAGGGATTTTGATATTATAGGTTTTACTTTACAGTATGAGATGACCTTTACTAATATTTTGCAGATATTGGATTTAGGTGGAATTCCTTTTTATGCAAGGGACAGAGGAGAGGATTTTCCAATTATAATAGGTGGTGGACCGGTAGCCTATAATCCAGAACCGCTATCTAATTTCTTTGATGCATTTTTAATAGGCGAAGGTGAAGATGCGATTAATGAAATAATAGATAAATATAAGGAAAAGAAAAAGAACAACTGGGATAAAATCAAATTTCTGGAGGAGTTAACAAAAATAGAAGGTATTTATGTGCCACAATTTTACGATGTTACTTATAATTCTGATGGAACTATCGAAAATATTGCTCCAAATAGGGCAAACATTCCTGAAAGAATAAAGAAAAGAATTGTATTAGATTTTAATAAAACAAAGTTTCCGACGAGAGTTATAGTTCCTTTTATAAATGTTGTACAAGATAGAATAAATCTTGAAATTTTAAGAGGTTGCACCCATGGTTGTAGATTTTGTATGAGTGGATTGACAAGCAGACCTTTAAGAGAAAGAAAGGTAAATGATTTAGTTAATGCTGGAAAAGAGTTAATTAAAAATACCGGTTATGACGAAATTTCTTTGTCATCATTAAGTTCTACTGACCATTCTGAAATAAAATTACTTGTGTCGTGTTTAAATAATGAATTTAAAGATAAAAAAGTTTCTTGGACATTACCATCTTCCAGAATAGATGCTTTTTCTTTGGAATTAGCCGATGCTTTAAGTGCTGTCCGAAAGTCAACTTTAACCTTTGCCATAGAAGCCGGGACTGAAAGATTAAGAAATGTTATAAACAAAATCATTACCGAAGATGAATTATTAAATGTTAGTCAGATTGCTTTTAAATCAGGGTGGAATAGTATAAAACTATATTTTATGTTAGGACTTCCAACCGAGACAGAAAGTGATGTTTTAAGTCTAGTCGATGTTGTTAAGAAAATTAATCAGATCGGGAGAGAAACTAATAAAAGGTTTAAAGGTGTAACAACCAGTGTCGCGTTTTTTGTACCAAAACCGCATACGCCTTTTTGTTGGGAATCCCAGGAAAGCATGGAAGATTTTAAAAATAAAATAGATAAGTTAAGGCTAAAAATTAAATCAAAATGGTTAAAGTGGCACAGCGTTGAGCTCTCTTTTTTAGAAGGTGTTCTAGCCAGAGGTGACAGGAAATTATCAGAGGTTATATGTAAAGCATATGAAAAAGGAGCAAGATTTGATGCTTGGAGTGAAGTTTTTAAATTTAAGGCTTGGCAGGATTCTTTTGAAGAATGTAAAATTGACCCTAAGTTTTATGCGAACAGGAGAAGAGATTACAATGAAGTTCTTCCTTGGGGCCATATAGATATTGGTGTGAGAAAAGAATTTTTAATAAATGAAAACGAGAAGGCAAAAAGAGGAGAGATTAGTTTAAATTGTAAAACTAATACATGCTTGAACTGTGGTCTGGAAGATAAATGTGGATTAGTTGAACAGAATACAGGGAAGATAATCGACTGTGGGTTAAGTTTACCACCGACTAAAACAGATAACTTTTTCTCTGACGGGACAAATAAAAAAGTAAGCAGAATCAGAATAAAGTATTCAAAAGGAGAAGAAATAAAGTTTATATCACATTTGGACATGGTAAATACTATTCAAAAAATGTTAGCCAGAACTAAGTTGCCTTTAGTGTTTACCTCTGGGTTTAATCCTCATGTAAAAATTTCATTTAGCCCGGCATTACCGGTTGGAGTTAGTAGTGTGGCTGAGTATTTTGAAATAGAACTATACAGGAATGAGGATTTAAATTATATTAAAGAAGTTTTACAAAGAGAATCCCCTGCTGGAATAGAAATTCTTGAAATATTGAAGATTCCAGTTCTTGAAAAAATGCATTTTTCATCAGCAATATATGAAACAGATGTTGGTCGTGTGACTTTAGAAAATTTATGTAATAAAGTAGATAATTTACAAAAGTTAGAATTAAAAGATAATAAACTCAAAATTAGCATAAATTTGAGTAGTGTTTCTACAACAAATATTTTTAAGATATTAGAGAAAGTATTGAATTTGTCAGATGTGCAAGTAAAATCTATGAATATCAAAAGAATAGGATTAATGTGGGGAATTTAAAAAACTTAAAAAACTTTTTCTGTTGTTACCAAGCCAAAATGTTAATCTTTTACCAAGCCAAAATGTTAAGTTTTCAGTTAATGAATTTTACCATACCTCCGAGTCTTCTTTCAACATCTCTTTTAACTTCTTCAATCATTTTAGCTTTTTTGTCTTCTTTTAGTTTAATCCAGTTAGCAAATGATTTCCTCCAAGGATGATCTTTAGGTGGAATATAAACTTTTTTAAAGGATTTCTTTTTTATTGGAACATATTTTCGGGACTTGGCAAAGTTTATGGATAGTGTATCAAATCTTTGACTTTTATGAAAAATTGTGGTAAATCAAAAGGGCCCTCTCAATAAAAATTAAAAAGAAAGGAGTACCCTAATGATATTTAATCTACAAATAAATTATAATGAAAAGATGGAAATAAGTC
>JBDRBU010000023.1:0-2123 GCA_043822305.1 Candidatus Firestoneibacteriota bacterium | reverse complement strand
TCTGTTTCACAAATTGCAGGCACAATATCTGGCAGTCTTACTGATAGATGGATGGAGAAAAAACCGTTAGCTGAAGATACTTTTGTTAAGGAGAGTTCCTCAATGGACGAGATACAGGTAACGGAAGATATATCATCAGAGCAAATAATGATGGAAATGGAAAAGTCGAATTTGGGATTTAAGGCGTCAGAATCGAGAGATGTAAAAAAGATTTCAGGAGTAGATTTTTATAATAATTTTTCAGAAGATAATAGTTTGCAAGGAGAGCTTGGAGCTGATAAAATACAAACAGCAATTGAAAAAGGAGCTATGGAATATTTTAGCGCTGCTAAACCAGCTCAATTTGCACATATTATTAAAAATGATCCTAAATATGACGATGAAGTATTTTTCCCTTATATGGAACCTGGGACAGGGTCGTATAAAGATGCGTATAATAAAGTAAAAGAACACTTTAGCTGTGAGGTAAAGGACAATTATTCTCAGACTGAAATTGTTCTTGAATGGGGGCAAAGCATTTTTAAAAGAACAACTGGAGTGGTAAAGGATTTGTTTGTTAAGAGCGCGTTTGAAGTAGTGAGTTTTGTAAATAATTTTTCAAAAGTTACAGAAGAATCAATGAAGCTGGGTTATAGAATTTCAAAAAAGTTAGGAGCTTCTACAGAAGTTAATTTATTAAAAAGAGATATAAACTCTAAGAATAAGATTGAAGGGGAGTTGGATCGCATTTTTGATGAAGGATTTAGGAGTATGCAAATAGAGTATTTTAATGTAAATCCTGTAACATCAACGGAAGCGTATAATAGAAATATGCAAGAGGTAAAGGGAACAGTAGTAACAAGTGTTTTAGAAAAAATACCTTCTCTTAAGCCGTTAATTAAGGGATTAGGCATAGCAGCAAATTTGGTTGTACGTCATCATGCAAGTAATGATAGCCAGGTAGAATATAGTATTGGCCTTAGATATGAAACTGGCGGGGCCGAGTATGTTGCGGATTTAGAGTATACTTTAGGAAAGGGGATTAGTCCTGAAGGAGCTAAAAGGACGGACGTTATTCAGGGTAGTTTTGAAATTAATAGGGTAGATAAGTTGATTGATCCATTTGAAAATACTGTGGAAACAACGCCTATTTGGAATGATTATTTTCCTAAATAGAAAGATGAATGAGATGTCTAAAAAAGTAATTTTAATAACGGTAATTATTGGGCTATTGGTTCTGTTCAATAATCTTGGGAAAAAAAATATAATGCTAGATGTTAATAAGGATGGAAAAGTTGATAGTAGGATTTATTATAGATTTGACTATAAAATTATTGAAAAGATAGACACAGATTTTGATGGAAAATTTAATAAGTTTATTTATTGGGGAAAAAATGATTCTCTTGAAAAAATTATTACCATCTCTATAGGGGGAAAAAATACTTATTATTTTTTAAAAGGAGAAGTTGTTGTGATTAATGGAGATAAGTATATAAAACAATTGATAGATGACAAAAAAACATATAGTAAAAAAAGAGCGTTTTCAGGACTTGCAAATAAAACTATTTATTATTCTAAAAACCGTGGATTGATTAGATTGGAGTCAGTGTCTAAAACAAGGAACATGGTTATTGGTGTCGCTGAGTTTGAAGATAATAGTTTAATTAGAAAAAGTATCGATAATAATCAAGATGGTGCAATGGATGAATTTGAATATTATAAGTTTGGAAAGCTTCAACGTACTGAAAGAGATACTAACTTTGATGGCAAGATAGATGAAATCCGTACTAACTTTGATGGCGTAAAAGGGAACGGTTCTAATTAATTGATAAGTAGAAGAAGCAGTTGATATAATCTTCTTAAAATTATTATGTTAAGGGGATTTTTTTATGCCTAGAGCAGCGAGACCACCGACCATATTCCACCGCGTAGGTGGTATGAAGGCGTGGATAGATAAGGTTGGATTAGCTCCTGAGGATGTAATCATTGTTGATGTAAAAGGGGATTTGCCGTATGCACAGGGATCGTTGGGAGCATTGAGGATAGCAATGGAACCCCTTACAGGAGTTATGGAATTATCTCAGGATAACGCGTATAATGATTACAGATCCAATTCCAACAATAAGTATACTTATGTTAGGATA
>JBDRBU010000022.1:0-26767 GCA_043822305.1 Candidatus Firestoneibacteriota bacterium | reverse complement strand
TACTTTAATTTTACTTTTATCAAAATTAACCATTTGGTAACCTCCTTTAAAAGGTATAAACTTTTTCCTTTACATATAGGTTACCATATTATATACTATATATAATAAAAAATATTACATTAAACTTGAGGAAGTCTCTATAATTTAAATGTAAAAAGTATTATCAGTTAATGAAAGATGTAATAAGTAAAATTAAAGAAATATAAACAGGTAAATTCTAGGAGAAGAGGCTGTGTGGCAATGCAGTTGCCTGATTTACCACAAAAGGAAAAAATGCTTTTTTATGAAAGAAGTTATTGATAATAAAGTCAGAAAAAAAATATGGGTAATAATTTGGTATTTACTTATTGCATCAAGTTCATTTCTTTATTCTCATCCATTATCTACTGATTATCAAATCCTTTCTGGTCAAATCTCAGTATTTCGTAGTTTAGAATCTTTCATAAAAGGTGTATATAATTTTAATGGATTATTTGGAGAAAATGCTGATGTTAATGGAGATTTGTATTATTGTAAATGGGTTTTTTTTGCCCAGTATCCATCAAAGGCGAATGGTTACCTGAGATATTATGCAAAAACAGAGATTCCAGAATATAAAGAACTTTCAGAGCAGATAATAGATAAATTATATCAGGTATATAAGAACACAAAAGATAAAGATGGAGAGAATTGGTTACCAACTCATCAATTGGTAGCAGATGATGGTAAATTTTATGGTTATTCAGAAAAAGGGAGTGGAGACCGTCGCTTTCCATATGACCAGAGTAAAGGAAAGTATTTTATAAAATCAGCAGGGTTTCCAGATGCATTTGGTATAGGAATGTTAGAACTATCTGAGGTAGCAAAATATCTTGATAGTAAAACAAAGTCTCAATTAATAGAAATATTAGAAGGTATGCTTGATTTTTGGAATAGAGATTATATGATAGTATGGAAAGGGGGAAGATTTTACTACAGGTCAGAAGATGTGGAACCATCTAATCCTGTTAAACAAGTAGGTGGAATTAGTTGGGGATGTTTAGGTCAAGATGTTATATATTTGGTAAAATCATTATATAATCTGGGAATAGATACTGATAAATATGACACAAAACTTAGATTATTTTTAAAGACTTATTTAAATGAGAGAGTAAATCATAGTAATGACTATCGTATAGAATACTTAGATGATAGAATATTAGAATTAACAGAGTATTTTAGTAGTAAAAATAAATTCGTAGATGAATCTAAAGAAATAAATAGTCTACTAAAATATTTATATTCAAAAAATGGATTAAAGAAGGCTGTTTTTATGTATGGTGGAAGTTTAACCGCTCCTTCAACAATACCATTTTTAGAAATTTATAGAAAGTTAGACTTAAAAGATAAATTTAAAACATTATGGAAAGACATAATGGAGAATTATTTTGACGAAGAGACTGGAATAAAAGTTCCTAAAGGCACAGAAGGAATAAATGGTTCTGCATATCCAGTATTGTTGGATTATGGATATAATGCATGGAAAAATGGAATATTAACTGATGAAGAATTTATATCTGCTTTCAAAAAATATTATTTATTCAAAGGTAATCCAAGTAGTTTTAGAAATTTAGATGATTGGGTAATAGAGACTGGAGAATTTTTAGATGGGAAAGAACCATATTGGATAGCCACTCCATATGATGGTTATCCTGAGAAAGTAGAATCAGAAGCATATTACGGTATGAAAGCAGAACCTCAGGGATATACAATAGATAGATTTTGGCTGGGAGATGATCCAAACAATAGAAAAAACAGGAGTCGCAATGTTTACTATCAGTTTGTAGCACCATTTCAGAATCATGCAGAGAAATTAAGGTATGGAACTGCATTAAGTTTTCATCTTTTAGACACAACAGAAAACCCTGAGTTAAAGTTTGACGATAGTAAAGGAGACAAAATTCAAACAAAAGTAAAATTTAAATTTCAAAAAGTTCCTGTTGGTTCACCCTGTTTGGGAATAGTAGATGTAACAGAAATGTATTATAAAGATAAACAAATACCAATAAAAGAAGGTTATCAAATTACTAAAGTTATTTATAATAATGTAGAAGTTCCATTTGAAGTTTCACATATGTTCAGTTATGAACGAACAACAAGTAGAAAGCATAGAGCAAGATTATGTTTTTCAATAAATTATGATGGAAATAAAGAGAAAGAAGCAGAAGTAATAGCAGAAAAAATAAAGTTTCCGTATTATTTCGCTTATAAAGATATTGAGAAAAGTAACATAAAAAGCCCAATAGACTTACTATTTTATAAGGTTCCACATCAAGATTCAACATTAAATTGGATATATAAAGATGTTTTAGATTGGATAAAAAAATATAATGAAGGGAAAATAAAAAGCGATTTAGATGCTAAGATATACAATGATTGGATGAAATGGGTCTTGGCTTATAAATTTGATAAAGAAAAAAATAATATAAATAATGAAGAAAAATATTTAAAAAAGTATTTGCAAACTTTAAAAGATTATTTAGAGCAACTAAAGGTAACAACTAATGAAAAATCTGCATTAAGATTAAATGAATTAATTAGAATGGCTAATTCTATAAAAGAAGTTTTAGAGAAAGATACAGGACTTGCAGATTTAATTAAAAAGAGGTTTATTGAAGATGCAGAATTATTGTTAAAAAGTCCATCTAAGACAGATTCATTAGAAATCATAGAAGAATCAAAAGGATTAATAAGATATGGAATACTTTATCCAGAGTTAAATGGTTCTAAAGAAAGTATAGAAAAAGGATTTAAACAGATAATAGAATTTTTACAGGCAAGAATTAATGAAGAAGGTATGGATAAAGAAAAAGAAACAACTAAAATAACGCGAATATTAATAGAGTTAATACGGTTAGCAAATTTAAATAATATAGAAATTCCGCAGGAACTTATTAGTCTAGTAGAAAAAATGGTAGAATTTTTAATGTATGTTAGTGAGCCAGATGGAACAGTATTAAAAATAGCAGATAAAATAAACGATGAAAATATAAGGGAAATATTTTATTGGGCAAGTAAGATGTATAAAAGGAAGGATTTTAGATATGTAGCGTTTGGTGGACTTTTAATGGAAAACTCATTTTCACCAGAAAGAACCAATGTTTATCTTCTCAAAAGCAAAATTTTTGTAATGAGAAATAGTTGGAATATAAGGGATAGAAGATTAGATATGGAGTTTGAAGATAAGGAATTAGATAGAGAATTACTTGGAGAAAGGCAGATAATGTTAGCCATAGATTTAAATAATGCGAATATTGAAATCACGCCATATGGAAGGACATTAGCATTTATAGAACAAGAACCAAAAAGTATTTATGAATTATCAGAGATGTTAATTACAGGAAGAATAAATTATATTAAGCTATCTCAAAAGGAAGACAATATGAACTACATAGAAATAGTAAATATGAAACCTGTTTCTTGTAATTATAATTCAGAGGTTATACCTGGTTACTTTTTAATAAATGTAAGAGATAGCAAAGAAAAAAATGTAATTTTTAATTTAAATACTTTAAGAGTATGTAAAGAAGAGAGTAAAGTAAAAACAATCAATAAAAAAGAAAGATGTTTATTTAGTTCTAAAGATGACTCTTATTTTGGATATGAAGAAGGTGAAATTTGGATAGAACCGTTTGATAAAGTATTACAAGTGGATGATGAAGAAAAAAGAATGATTACTACAGGAAAAGATATGAGTTTTATTATTTACCCTTATGTGCATGATAAAAAGAAAAGTAAAGAAGAAAAGGTAGATAAAAATTACAAGCCAGATATTGGTGAAGAGAAGATAAAAGTGTTTGGAACAGATAGTGTATATTTTAAGAAAAGAATTGCATATTCGCCAACTTTAGAAAGTAAAAAAGAAGAAAATAAATTATATGTTAAAGTAAAAGAAGATGAACTGGATGATGCTATAAGTTTTGATGGTAAAATAGAAGATTTAACAAGTGATGGAAAGATAGTTATATTAAGAAAAACAAGGATGGGACAAAAAGAAATTTATATAATAAAAGGCAAAGAGATAAAAGATGATTTTGATGAGCAAGTAGAAGATAGTGACTATATGAGAGTCTTTTTTATAAATTAAAAAAAATTCTTGACAAAAAGTTAATATTTGATATAATGTAGTTGCCTGATTCATCAGCCCCGTATTTAATACGGGGTCAATGAATTGAGCAACCACAAGGAGGAGAGAGTATGAAAAGATTGATAATATTTTTAATTGTAATAGGTTTTATTATACCAGGTAACATTCTGGAAGGTTGTCCTGCAATAACAGGTTGGAAAATCAACCCTGACCCACCATTTGTAAATGAAGATGTGAAAGTTTCTTGTACAATAGAGCCACAGTCCGACCAGACCATTACAAGTTGGGAGATGACTATAAGAGAAGATGGAGTGATAAAAGGTACACCAAATACTGGGAGTGGAGGAGCACAAGGACAGGAAGTTGTAGCAAGTTCAAATACTATTCAATTTGAAAATCCTGGACAGAAAAATGCAAAGGTAACTGGTAAATATTTAGAAAAGGATGATCCAGATTTTAGTGGAGATAAGGATTTTAATGTGTATGGAGTAAAGATACCTACTACATCAATTACAATAGCAATGAATATAGATACAAGTCCTTCAATGCCAAATCCTACTTTTCATGCTGATATAGTACCGATAAATGCTGAAGTAAATGCTGCTAAATTTACATTTAAATGGTATTTGGAAGACAAATTTATCAGAGATCCTAACAGTCAAACTATTTCTCATAGAATTCCTGAAAATAATACTGTTGATATTTCTGGTAGTTTAAACAATGGAGATTGGACACCTGATTGGCAAGGATTATTAGCTGGTGGTAATGTTAAAGTTTATGTAGTTGCAAAAAAAAATGATGATTTAAGAGAAATTAAAGATGAGAAGGAAGGTTATGAGATAAATGGTACTAATCCTACACAAGCACTAATATTTTCTATAGCTAGTTTTATTGAAGCAAAGGCTGTTTGCTGGAAAGAAAGTGGACATTGTCAATTCAATGCAACTCGTTATACTGGCATAGGAATGCCATTGCCATGTTACGCACATGATGGAGGATATGGATTGATGCAATCTACTCCTGCAAGTGAATCTGAGATTTAGAATTGGAATACTAATTTGACTAATGGAGTTACAGCACTTAATTCAGTACATACAGAAGCACAAACTTATTTGAACCATTGGTATGACTATTTTAAAAAAACACCAGGAACTGACGATGATTGGGCGTGGAATCCAAGAACAGAGCATTCTGATTGGGTTTGGGATGATGCATTTGCACGTTATGGTCCTGCATCTAATCCTAATGTAAGTAGAACAATATATGATCATAATGGTAATAGAACTTGTATTGATCATCCAGCAGGTTGTATCTATACCACAGCAGTAAGGGGAATTATCAATAATCCACCATGGTAAAGATGAGGTGAAAAATGAAAAATAATAAAAATTATTTGAAAATAATAATATATTTCTTTTATGTTTTTGCAATTCCTTGTTTTGTGTTATGTGAAACAGATAAAAATCAACTTGCTTTTATTGTTTGTACAGATAAAAAAATTTATGTTATAGATACAAACAGCGAAAAATTGATTAAAACTGCTGGTCCATTTGAAGAATTAGGACATCCGAGCAGTATTGATATTGATTCAAAAAATGGTATTTTGTATATTTCAAATGAGCATGCTCGTAGACAAATATCTCAATACGGGATTATTGGGATAAGTATAGAAAAGATGGAAGTTATTAAAAGAATAAAATTAGATTCTGATACACCAGAACATGGATCTCCAGAAGTCTATCAAATAAGATATTCCCCGGAAGGTATAATTTATGCAGGATACTATAATCCAAAACATAATAAGCTAACCACTGCAATTAATCCTGATTCAGGAGAAATTATGTTTGCATCAGATATTCCGATTGATCAGGAGAGTATTTTTAGTAGCGATGGAAAAAAAATGGTTGCAATATGGCCGGGCGGTAAAAGGGGAGATAAGACATGGGTGCCTGGTGTGGCTTTATATGAAGATATGCAAGATGAAAGCAAAAAGAAAGTTCAAGAGGGGGACAAGATATTTACAGATGGGAATGGGCTTAATCCACCATGGGAGAAGTTGAAATTGCCATTATTAGTAATAGAAGCAGGAGTAATGAAATCCATAAATAGATTAACTGGTAAAATGATTTATGAAATTAATCTTGAATCATTGAATAGTTTTAGGTTTAACAATTATATGATATATATACCACTATGTGCTGTGACTTCAGATGGTAATAAAGCTTTAATAACATTTAATTGTAATGATAAGAAGAGTTATTGTGCAATAATAAATCTAAAAGATAGAGAGATTAATACAATGATAGAAATAGGAGCAGGTCCAACAAATGTTGTTTTGGATAAGTAGTAATCGAGGAAAAATATGAAAAGAGTAGCGATATCTTTAATTCTAATAGGTTTTCTTATACCAGGCAACATATTAGAATGCTGTCCTAAAATAACAGGTTGGGAAATAAATCCTGACCCGCCGTTTGTAAATGAAGATGTAAAGGTTTCTTGTACAATAGAGCCACAGTCCGACCAGACCATTACAAGTTGGGAGATGACTATAAGAGAAGATGGAGTGATAAAAGGTACACCAAATACTGGGAGTGGAGGAGCACAAGGACAGAGTGTTGTAGCAAGTTCAAATACGGTTCAATTTGAAAATCCTGGACAGAAAAACGCAGAGGTAACTGGTAAATATTTAGAAAAGGATGACCCAGATTTTAGTGGAGATAAGGATTTTAATGTTTATAAAGTTGTAATAGGAGATGTTGCACGAGGTGCTGGGCCAAATAGTTTACCTCCAACAAAAACTTCTGCTGTTTTTGTAAGTATAATACCTTCATTTGCAGGTGCACCTCACGATATTTGCTTTCATGTAAGTAATCGTGATGCAAATAATGGAATGGCGACAATTAGCACTGAATCATTTAAGAGAACAGATAGTGGAGCAATAACAGTACTTGGTGGAAGTACTCAAACTAATCCAGGATATGCAGGAAATCTAAAAATAGTAGCAAAATTAAACGGAGTTAAACAGTGTGCTATTTCTAATGGGTTCAGTGTTTGTGCACATCCATCTGCTATAACTAATACATTATTAGCGACAAACTTAGTATATGGACTTAGAGTTAATATTGCAATTACTAGTGATACAGGGGTTATTGATGATCTTAATAAATGTGAATTTACAGAACTTATAACTTATAGTGCTATTTCTAACCCCCCATTTGGATCAAATGGGGGTTCACCTTTACCTGAAAGTGGTACAACTCAGAGGCTACCTACGACGCCATATGTATGTAATGCTCAAGGTCTTTATGATACTCATAAACACCCTTCTTCTTTGGTTTGTACCCCACCATCTACAGGAAGTTACACAGTTACTCAAAAGTATCAATTTAAGTGTTTACGTTGTGGAAGTGTTTGGACTGATATTTTTAGTGGTTATTATGGTATTACTTATAGTATCTATAATAGTAAACCTACTCCTGTTATAGGCCTTAGATTTAAAACAAAAAAAGAAGGAACTGGTGGACCATTTGAGTCAGATGAAGATATCCCGAATTATTAAAAGAGGAGGACAAACATTATGGTCAATAGAACTTGTTATAAAAATGCTATATTAATTATTTTCTTTCTAATAATCTTTAATTTTGTTGTTATTTCGGAGGAGAAAAAAATGAATTCTGTTGAATGTAGTTTTGTTCTTGAAAAAGATACTTTTGTTTTAGGTGAGCCAATTTATTTAATTTATAAAATAAAAAATCAGATATCGAATAAGATTATTTTTATTGTTGGAAATGGTCGAAAAGATAGTTTTGAGTTTAATGTAATCAATTCTAATAATTTGAATAAATACAAAGTGCTAAACCCGTATTATGAATTTGGTGGAATAACAGCAAAAAGATTTGTGGAATCGGGACAGGATTATTCTTATCGTATACTTCTTAATAAATATATTAATTTTTGTAAAGAAGGAAAGTTTGATGTTGAATGTAAGGGTAATTTCCCTGTTGAAGATGGTAAAGATAATTTAATTAATATCAAAAATATTGGTGTAGTACATTTTAAGATTAAAGAAGACAAAAAGACATTCTTAAAGATTATTAAGAATCTTCAGTCTAAATTATCTGATAACCATTATGAAATTAGAGAAGAAGCTATACGAGCATTAACATCCATACGGCAAGAAGAAGTCATTAAAATACTTGCATCTGCTTTAAAAAATGAAGATGAATATATTGTTGAAATTGCATTAGATGGACTGGGTGAATTTAGGGATAACGACGAAGCTAAAAAGATTGTTACTAAATTTGCATCAGATCATAAGGGAACAAGACTAGGGGAGTGGGCAGAGAGAATTTTTGAAAAGTGGGAGAAATAAGGTATTAAAAATTAGGGACAACGACTATTTTTTACATATTGTTCACTTGCTAGAGCAGCTAACATATTACTAAAAAGTTAATATTTGATATAATGTACTGTTCATTGTTAAATTTTTATGTCCTTGAAAGGTATTGATTTATAAGGATTTTTGGATATGTTTTGTGAGGTGTTTTATAAACTTTTGTGCAAAATGCTTATTTTATAAGTATTTTTGAAAAATTTTTTAACAAAGGACAGACTTCATAGAAAGAATGGGAATTAAATTTGGAAAAATTGAGAAAGAAAACAAAAAGATAGAGAAACATCTCTAAGTTTTTCTCTAAAATCCGAATGTTAAAGAGAAATTGGCTGTTTTTCGCTAATTGCGACACAGCCTCTGAACACCGTCATTGTGATTTGTCATTTTGAAGGTATGTCAGGGTCAGGGACGACCCTGACTCCATAATAAGCATTGACACAGTCAATGCACTCCAAATAGAAAAGTAAAAAAATGGGATGTGTTCCTATTTTATAAGGGGGTAACATATGTTAGATAAGGGACAAAAGCAGAATATAATGGTAAAATTTAGAAAACATGAAAAGGATACAGGTTCTCCGGAAGTTCAGATTGCGATTTTAACATCAAGGATAAGTTATTTAACAGAGCATTTTAAGACCCATAAGAAAGACCACAGTTCTAGAAGAGGTTTGCTTAAACTTGTCGGGGAAAGAAGAAAGTTACTCGAATATATTAAAGGAAAGGATTTTAATAGATATAAAAAATCAATAGAAAGTTTAAACCTAAGGAAGTGATGATATGAATATAGAAGAAAAAGTAAATATAGGTGGAAGGGAGATAATAATCTCTACGGGTAAAGTTGCAAAACTGGCAGAAGGTTCTTGTCTGGTCAGGTATGGAGATACTGTTGTTTTGTCGTCTGTTTCTTCTTCTGAGGCTAAAGCAGAAAAGATTAATGCCTTGCCTCTAACTGTTGAATATAAGGAAAGAACATATTCTGCCGGAAAAATTCCAGGTGGTTTTTTTAAAAGAGAAGGTAGACCAAAAGAGAGGGAAATTCTTTCTGCAAGAATGATTGATAGAAGTATCAGGCCATTATTTTCCCCTGATCTTATGAATGAAATTCAAGTGATAAATTTTGTGCTTTCATATGATCTTCAGAACGAGGCGGATGTTTTAGGTTTAATAGGAACTTCTGCTGCCTTAAGTATTACAAATATTCCTTTTAACGGGCCTATTGGTAGTGTTAGAGTAGGAAAGATAAAGGATAGATATATAATTAACCCAACTTTTAGCGAATTGGAAGAAAGTGTTTTGGATATTGTAGTTGTTTACTCAAAACTTGGAGTTGTTATGCTTGAAGCCGGGACGAAGGAAGTAAAAGAAGAAGAAATTTTAGCAGCCATAAATCTTGCAAAAGAACCGTCGTATGAATTAATAAGGATTCAAGAGGAATTAAGTAAAAAAGTACAAAAACCAGAGAAAAAATACACATTCTTTAATCTTGATGAGAACCTCAAAAATATTCTAAAAGAAACTGCTTCACAAAGATTATCCGAAGTAGAAACTATCCAAGATAAAAAACAACGACTAGTTCAAATTCAGGAAATTAAAGAAGAAATATTGCAAAAAGTTTTACCAGATTTTAAAGATAAAGAAATGGAAATAAAAATACAATTAGATTTGATGGAAGCCCAAAATGTAAGGGAAAATATAGTTGAAAGAGGGATAAGACCTGATGGTAGAAAATTAGATGAAATAAGAGAAATAAAATGCGAAATAGGGGTTCTTCCAAGGACACATGGTTCTGCTTTATTTTCAAGGGGGCAAACTCAAGCATTGGTTATTACAACACTTGGCACGGAAGATGATGCTCAAATTTTAGATGACCTTGAAGGCGAGAGTAAAAAGAGATACATGCTTCATTATAATTTTCCTCCATTAGCCACAGGGGATGTGAAGCCTGTTAGAGGACCGGGTAGAAGAGAAATTGGACATGGTGCACTTGCTGAGAAAGCATTACTGGCTGTAATTCCGCCCAAAGAAAAATTTCCATATGTTGTAAATATAGTCTCAGATATTTTGGAATCAAATGGTTCTTCATCTATGGCCACAGTATGTGGAGGGAGTTTGTCTTTAATGGATGCAGGTGTTCCTATAACAAAACCTGTTGCGGGTATATCCATAGGGCTGATTAAAGAAAAAGATAAGTTTGTCACTTTAACTGATATTGCTGGTGCAGAAGACCATTTTGGCGATATGGATTTTAAAATCGCGGGAACAGAAGATGGTATAACGGCTATACAGATGGATGTAAAAGTTGATGGAGTTTCAATAGATATACTTGAGAAATCTTTATTTCAAGCTAAAGAAGCAAGACGAATTATTTTAAACGAGATGAATAAAGCGATAATAAAACCAAGAGATTCAATCTCATTATATGCACCAAAGATAATATCGTTAAAGATAAATCCAGATAAGATAAAGGATGTTATAGGACAGGGAGGCAAGACGATTAAGAAGATAGTAGAAGAAACTGGAGTTGAAATAAATATAGAAGCAGATGGTGTTATTAATATTTCAGGCGTTAACAATGAGTTAGTGCAAAAAGCTATTGCTATAATTAAAAATCTAACTCAAGAGGCAGAAGTTGGTAAAATTTATTCGGGTAAAGTAAGGAAGATAACAGATTTTGGAGCATTTGTTGAAATACTACCTGGTCAGGATGGGCTGGTTCATATTTCCGAGATTGCAGATAAAAGGATAAACCGAGTTGAAGATGTTTTAAAAGAAGGAGAAGAAGTTTTAGTTAAAGTTATAGAAATTGATAAGCTTGGCCGGCTAAAGTTAAGCAGAAAAGAAGCATTAAAATCTTCCCAAGAAACAGAAAACAAGAGTTAATATGTACAGTAAAAAAGTCCTTTCCTCCGGTCTAACTATTGTTTGCGAAGAAGTTCCTTATGTTCGTTCAATAAGTTTAGGGATTTTAATTAGAGCGGGTTCAAGATATGAATCAAAGAATCAAGAAGGTATTTCTCATTTTATTGAGCATATGCTATTTCAAGGGACAGAAAAATTAACAGCATTGAATATTGCTGAAAAATTCGATTTAATGGGAACGCATGTTGATGCTTTTACCGGAAAAGAATATACATGTTTTTATGTAAAAATGGTAGATACATACCTGCCAGATGTTTTAGAACTCCTTTCTGAAATGCTTTTAAATTCAAAATTTAAAATAGAAGATATTAAAAAAGAAAAAGATGTAATATTTGAAGAAATAAAAATGTATTTAGATACACCTGATGAGTATACTCTGGATGTTTTTATGAAAAATTTGTTTGATAGTCATCCGCTTGGACATTCGATATTAGGCTCAAAAGAAACTACAGGGAATTTTGATAGAAAAAATATTTTTGAATATTTAAAAATATTTTTTTCACCAAATAACACAATTATCTCTTTAGCCGGGAATTTAAAAAGCGCTGATATATTTAATCTTGTTGAAAAGTATTTTGGCAAATGGGAGAAAAAAGAATTTGACTTTAAGATAACTTCTCCGTCTTTTAATTTTGAAAACAAGAAGGAAGAAAAGGAATTTAAACAAGTTCATGTTTGTCTTGGCACAAAAGGTATTTCTTATAATGATGATGATAAATATAGCCTAATTCTTTTAAATAATATTTTAGGCGGTTCAATGAGTTCGCATTTATTTCAAGAGGTTAGGGAAAAAAGAGGACTTGCTTATAGTGTAAGTTCTTTTTATGATTGTTATCTTGATACTGGTATTTTTATAGTATATGCTGCCACAGACAAACAAAAGTTAAATGAACTTATTAATATAGTTTTGCAAGAATTTAAAGATATCAAGAGTAAAGGAGTTTTAGAGAAAGAATTGCATAAAGTTAAAGAACAAATTAAGGGGAATTTGGTCTTAGGACTGGAAAATACCTTAAACAGGATGATAAAACTTTTAAGATGCGAATTTTATAGAGAAAAATATTTAACCATAGAAGAAATTATAATGGAAGTTGAAAAAATTACCAACAAAGATATTGTGGGTTTTGCAAACAAACTCCTGCCAGATGATAAATTAAAACTCGTTACCGTTGGCCCGTAAATGTAACTTAGATATTTCATTCTTTTGGTAAAATTTCATCATATTTTATTTCGTATTTATAATTAGAACATTTAAAGTCGAATGTAAAGTTTATTTTAAAATCTTCAATCTCCTTTGACTTTATAACTTCTTCCGAATTTAAATATTTTACGGCAATCTCTTTGTTGTCTTTATCTAAAAGATAAAATGCGATTTTGTTATTTTTAATAGGATTATCCTTACCATTTCGTATCTTGCCTAATACTTCTAATGACCCATCAGGGAGTTTTTTAAATCTACATTTAGATATCTCTACAACAGAATCTAAAGTAAATTCCCCATATTCTTTATCTTCGTATTCATGCTTTAGTTCTTTTGATACTTCCGGGATTTTTTCTAAAACTTTTTCTAAGGTGCTAAATTTTAAAGAAATCCCATAGTAAGTATAATTAGGCGGATTAATATTTACTTTAAAACCTCTTATTTCACCACCTTTAACTTTACCATCTTCTAATAATACGATGATTTCTTTAATTAAATTTTGTTTCTTATTATAAAATTCCATTAAGACGGAGGTCTCATCTGCAACTAAATCTCCTTCATTTTTAACAAACAGATTTAAAGTTTTTTCATCTAGATAATGGCTTAAAATCATTAAAGAAACATCGTTTTTTATTAGTTCTTTTGCTTCAAGTTGTGGAAAACTTCCCAGGTCAGAGGCATGATAAGAAAATTCTTGAAGAAAATCATGAGCAGAATACTTTACTAAAATTTTATAAGCATTAAAAAACGGGCACTGTTTAATTACTATCTTAAAATTTTTACTAAAATAGGGAGATAGGTCTTTTATTTCATATGGCGTAGACTCTTTTATTACTGTTAAATCATAATTTAAACATACTAGCTGAAGACTTACTTTTTCTAAAGTATTATTACTTTTATTTTTTATCTTACCTTCTAATATTATCTGATGTTCTAATCTTGACCTGGCTAATGAAATCTCTATAAAATCTACAGCACAAATTCTATCATCTGCATAAATAAACCCTAATATTAGAAAGGTAAATATGATGTATTTCATTACTCCAGAGGGACAAAAGAAACATTTTTAATTCCATTTCTAGCACACGCATTTAATGCATCTATTATATCTTGATAAAATATATTTTCTTTGCCTTTTAAAACTATTGAAACTGTCTCAGAAACTAATGAAAGTCCGCTTAACATATTTGAAAAACCCTCAAGAGTATATTCTTCATCATTAACAATTAGTTTACCCCCTCCTGTTACTTCAACTGTTATCGAACTACTTATCTCTGATGATGTATCTGATGCATAAGCAGGCAAACTAGCTTCAAGTTTTCTTTCTTCCTTAACTAATTTTCCAAATGACATATAAAATATAAGAAGCATGAGAATTGTATCTATTAAGGGAATTAATTCTATTCTTCCTCTTTTATAAGTTTTTCTTTTTTTTAGTCTCATTTTTATTCACCTTCTAATGTAGCAAATGTTATATTCCATATGCTGTTTCTCGAGCATATAGATAATATTTTTGAAATCTCCTTGTAATACAGATTCTTATCTCCTCTTATTACTACATTAATTTTAGAATTTGATCTTACAAGATTGTTTAACAATCTCTCCAAGCTATCCAGATCATACTTTTCCTTGCTTATTAATATTTCTCCGGCTGATGGTATATTTATTATCAGCTGATCTGGACTTTTTTTCCATTTCCCTGATTCATCTGCTGCTGGTACTTTAACTCCATATTCTAATTCCATCTCGGCAAATGTGGAAAAACTCATATAAAATATTAACAACATTAACATTGTATCTATCAGTGGAATAAGCTCTACTCTACCTTTTTTAGGAACTCTTCTTATAAACCTCATTAATTTATCCTCCTTACATTTACTTTGGCTGTGGAGGTTGCTGTTGTTCTACTCGTTTAAATTTCTCTATTTGAAGTATCAACTTACTAACTCCTTTTTCAATCTCTAAAAGATATGTTTCTTTTTTACCAGAAAGATAGTTATAAAAAAATAATGCTGGAATAGCTACGGCTAAACCGCCGGCTGTATTTATTAATGCTTCGGCTATACCTCCGGCTAACATTTCTGGCTTTCCCATGCCCATAGCGGCTACAACATTGAAAGATTTTATCATACCTATAACCGTTCCAAATAAACCAAGTAACGGAGTTAATGTTACCATTGTATCTAACTGAGGCAAAAATTTTTCCATACCTATAGTTTCGCTTATTACCTGTGTTTCTATTTCCCCTTCTAATTTTTCCTTATTTACTCCTTTATCATAATTATCCAGCACTACTTTTAGGACCCTTGGAACCACCCCTGATGTTCTATCACATAAGGCTATTGATTGTTTAATATTTTGTGTCTTTAATATTGTTTCTATAAACTGTTTTTCTCCTCCTAATGTTTTTAATCTTTTAAAATACAAAAATCTCTCTATAATTACGCTTATGGTAAACATTGAACACCCGACAATAATTAAAAATACAGGGCCACCTCCCTTAAGAAATCCAAACAATGTAAGCTGTTTTGCCCCTAATCCAGACTCGACTCCTTTTTCCTGAGCATTAATTACAGTTGAAACCTGCATACACAAAAATATCACGGCCAAACTTAAAACTATGACCAATACCTTTTTACGCATCTTTCCCCTCCTTTTTTATTTTAATTCTTTTAATTTTGCTTCCGCATCTTTTTTATATTTACTATTTGGAAACTGTTTTACAAACTCTTGGTAATATTTCTTTGCTTCTTCTCTCTGACCTATTAGTTCAGCACATCTAGCGGCTTTAAATAAGGATTCTTCTGCTAAATCTTTATACTTATTATACACAAAGGCTACCTGTAAGTAAACAGTTAATGCTTCTTTATACTTGTTCTGTTTAAAAAAAATTGTCCCTAATCTGAAGTAACTCTCTGCCCCTATCTTTCCTTTTGCTTTACTGATGGATTTCTTGTAATACTTCATAGATTCTTCAGTATTTCCTTTTTCAAAATTATACTGGGCAAGCACTAAACTTATCTCAGGGATATCTTCTATCCCTTTGTATCTATTTAATGCAGGTTTTATAAAATTATATATTTCCTCGGATTTTCTTCCTGAATTTAAATATATATAACTTGCTCTTGAATAAGCATATGGAACGGCATTATCAGATGGATATCTTGAAATGATTTCCAAATAAAGTGGCAATGCTTCTTTTTCTTTACCAAGACCTTCCAGATAACTCCCTACAGTATAGTAATCAACTGCTGTAAAATATTCTTTGGGGGTAGCTCCACTTATCTCCCTCCAGATACCTAAGGCTGCTTCTACTTTTTTTTGTTTAAGATACAGATGTATAATTCCCATCTTAATCCTGACAAGCACAAATTTATTTTCTGCTCTTTTCTTGGAAAAATCTTCAAATACTTTTATCCCTTCTTCCACTCTTCTTGTTACTTCATAAATATCTCTTAACCTTTCTAAGGCTCCTTCTATTGATTCCAAATTAGATGATTCTTTAATAACTTCCAGATATTCTTTTTCTGCATTTTTAAATTCTTTCTCTGAATAATAAAACTCGCCTATTTTAAACTGAATTTCTCTGCCGGTATCTGTATCCTTCCATTTTTTTGCTTCATTAAATTTATTCATCCCTTCATCTTTTTTATCTTCTTTTATTAATTTCCAGCCTATCCAGTAAAATGCTTCTGCACAAAACTCACTTTGTGGATAATTCCTTATGAGTAACTCATATGCTCTGACCATATCGTCATATTTTTCCTGTTTAAAATAACACATTCCTATTTGAGAATGTATTCTTGGGGCACTCTTTGATTTTGAATAAATTTTTAACACCTTCTCGTAAGTCTCTATGGCTTCTTTGAATTTTTCTTGGGCTACATAAATATCTCCGATTGAAGAAAAAATATCAGGAGATAACTCATCATTTGGATATTTTTGTAAAAACATATTTAAAATCTCAACAGCCTTAGGATATGCTCCTTTTCTTGCATGAGAAAAACCTAACTGATAGATGGAATCTTTAGTAAATTCCTCCTTTGGATACTCGTTGATTATTTTATCATATACTTTTATGGCTTCATCATACTTGCTTAAATTATAATAAGAATTTCCCAGATAAAATAAAGATAATGCAAATGTATTGCTCTTTGAGGATTTGGAAGTAATATCTTCAAAAATATTTGATGAAGCCATATAATCCTTTAATCCATAATAGGCTAATCCTATTTTACACAAACCTTCTTCCTGTAACTCTTTTGTTTTAAACTTAAATGTCCCTTTTTTATATTCTATTATTATATCATTAAACTTATTTTCTTTTAAAAATACATCGATCATGGCTAATTTAATATCATCAGTTAAAGCCTCTTCAGAATATTCTGACATGAATTTATGCGCATCTTTTTTAAAATCCTCAAATTTCCCTTCTAATAAATAACTCAGCACCATTCCGTAAGCAGCTTCTTTTACTATTTCATCTTTTGGAAATAACATCATTATTTCTTTATATTTCTTTCTGGCCTCATTAAATTTTTTCATATTTAAATAAGATTGGCCTATTCTGTATGAACTTAATGGCGATAGGTCTTTACCTGCTTTAACTTCTTCATAAAGATTTTTTTTCTCAACTTCCTGTTTTTTAGCAAAGGCTATTGTTTGCTCTATTTTAGGGGCTCTGCTTTTTTCCAAATTCTTTACCTTTTCTGAAATAATATTCATCTGCCTTTGCACTATCTCCAAAACTTTATCTTGGCTAAGTACTTTATTATAATATGCTATGGCTTGTTCAAAATTACCACCATCAAATAAAGCCTCGGCTAATTTAAATATTGTGAAATTTCCCTTAGGGTTTTCTTCTAACTTTTTATATACCTCTTCAATAAGCATATTTGCGTTTATAAAATCTTTTTTGTATATATAGATTTGAAGAAGTAAAACATCCACTTCGTCAATAATATCGCTTTTAGGAAATCTGCCCTTAAACAATCTAATTTCTTTTTCAGCTTCAGCATACTTTTTTAAAACAAGATATAAATTTGCCTTTCCATATGATGCTTTATCAGAACCACCTATAACTGATCTATCAGCATTCTGGTAACAGTCTAATGCTTTATCATAATTTTTTCGCTCTATGTATATATCAGCCATAGACGTATATACTAAATCCTTTATATTTGTATTATCTTTAAGGAGTTCTTCAAATATCTTAAGTGCTTCATCAATCCTTTTTTGTAATAAGTAACAAACTCCTAAATCATATTTCACAAATGGTATTAATGAAACGGTTGGATAGTCCTTAATCAATTTTAAATAAACTTCTTCTGCTTTTTGATAATCACCTTTAGCCGCAAATTCAGATGCTTCTTTATAAACATCTTCAGGCCATATAATGCTTTCTCCTTTAGTTTTGTTCCCTGACTTAGTCGCTGAGAAAATATTGATATTTATAAATATAACAGTACTGAAAATTACAAACCAAAAGAATATTTTTTTCATATACTCCAGCATAATTAAAATATATCCATAACTTCTTCTTCTAATTTTTTTAGTTGTAAGATCATAATATAAAACTCAGTACATAGTACTGGTTCATAATATTTTGCTTCCCAAAAACCTTCTGATTTTTGCTCTTTTATAAGTTTTTCTATTAGTTCCTTATACCAGTAATGCATATTTCCTTTATCATCTATTACACTATTTAGTCCAGTTAAATGCAAACCCATGGCTAAACTTTTAAGGTAATCCGGATGATGCTTATCCGAATCCGCTTTTGGATTTGAATCCAATGTATAATTTTTACTAACCCAACTTAAGGTGTTTTTTACATCAGAAGAAGTTAAATCCATATGCGCTAACATCTGGCAAGTTAATCCAGCAGACGTCATGCTCCCGTATGATGCTTTTTCCCATTCCTTTGTATATCCAAAACCTCCATCCGGATTCTGTTGTTTTTTAAGATAATTTGTTAATTTCATCCATAGTTCATCTTTTTTGTCTAATTTTAAGAAGTCATAACCACTATCCAACCCTAACATTGCAAACTCAGTACAGCTCATATCACTCCGAGTATCTTTAAAATATCCAAACCCACCTTCTTTATCCTGAATGCTCTTTAAAAACTCTATAGACCTTTTTATATTTTCTGTATATTTTTGATTTTTTGTAGCAGCTAAGACCATTATGGCTATGGCTGAAGTGTATGAACTTCTTTGTTTTTCTATATTATTTCCGAGAGCCACTTCACTTTTTGAAATATATGAACCATCCTTCTGTTCATGTTCAAGCATATATTTTAGCCCTTTTTTAACAACAGTGTCTTCTTCGCTCCACCCTTCCTTAAGTAAACAAAGTAATGCTAATTGTGTTACTCCAAGCGGAAAATATTTACTTTTAAAATGGCCGTCCTCTGCTTGTTCTTTAACCAAAAAATTCAAGCCCTTTCTAATAGATGCCTGCCTTCCTTCTTCAAATACATTAGCAGAACTTAATGAAAACCTTAAAGCTAATGCATCTAAGTTTTCTCTTCTCTTTTTTAAAATAGAACTTGTTATATCTTCGTAGTTTATTTTTTCAAAATCCAAGGCAGCAGCTGCTGCTGATTTTATCCAGATATTTTCATCTTCTAATAGTTTTTTTAATTCCAAGATATCATATTTCTTAAAATTTTCTCCCAGCGATTTTATAGCATTCCATCTAATGCTTACATCCATTTTTTCATCTTCGGCCAATTTAACTAATAGTTCTTTTACATCATCTAATTTAAATTTTCCTAAAGCCTTTATAGATTCATTTACCACATCTTTATCAGAATCAGATAAGGCTAAAATCAGTAAATCCAAAGATTCTTTTTTTGGTATTTCAGCTAATAATTTAACTACTTCATGGCGAATGGTTGCATTTTTATCCGCGATTAATTTTACAAAAGAACTGAAAAATTTATTTTTATCTTGGACATTACTTACCCCTTTAATTGCCGTTAAACGAATTTTTTCATCACCATCAGCTAAGGCTTCATTTAATATATCTTCCAAGCCTTTTGGAAGTGGTTTAAATTTAATGAGAGTTTCTAATGTGTACCATCTTAAAGAAGGATTTTTTACAGCTTTTAGTAAGTAAGGAAGTGCTTTATTTTTATAAACCTTGATTAAAACTTCGGATGCTTTTTCTCTAACTTTGTATTCGCCTTCATAATGACTATAAAAACTATCAGAAAGAGTATTTATTAAATATGATATACTGGATTCGTCTTTGATATTTCCCAAAGATTCTATGGCGGAAATCTTTAAAGAAGGAAACCCACTTTTTAAAACTTCACCTAAGGGTATAATTGCCTTTTTATCTTTTAACTTGCCCAGAATATTAGCGGATAAACATGCCCTATAGATATTTTTACTGTTTAAAGATTTAATTAATCCATCTACGGCTTCTTTATCCAATTTCAATAATTCATTACCAGCTTTAACTCTTGTCTTAAAATCATTCGAACCTAATTTTATTATTGTCTCATTAATGTTTTTATTGGAACTATAAACCTCTTTGGCTTCTTCTTCCTTGAATTTTTTTTCAATTTCCACTCTTGCTTTATATCTATCTTCTATTGCTTTTAAGTTTTTCTCATCTTTTTCTTCTTTGTAAAGTTTTATAAGTAAAGCATAACCTTCCAGATATGTTGAATCATAACAATCTATAATTTCATGCAAAACTCTGATGGCCTCTTTACGATTATCCGCTATATTTTCTTTCTTACTTAAAACTTCTAAAGCCATATTGTAATGCCATTTTGCTTCTTCTTTATAAACATCTTCTTGTACTTGTAGGATTTCTTCTGCTAAAGATAGTGAACATATTATAAATAAACAACAAAATGCTTTAATTTTCACTTTTCCTCCTATAATTCTTCTTTATTGTTTAATCTGTAGATTTGTTGTATAATAAACGAAAAAAGTATAAATAAAACAATACATCCTACTATAAACAAACTTAAATATGAAACCATCTCATCATCTACTAAGAAAGTTAATCCACCGGTTAAATATTTCCTAATAAATAAAAACATCCCTATAAGTAAAATGATATTTAAACTTTGAATCCCTAAAACTAAAGCCAGGTATTTATTTACCTTCTTGTGGGTTGCACCTGTATTTATGATCATAGAATCTAACTGAGTGCCCAGAACCTTTAGTAAAGCATCTTCTTTAACATAACCTTTGTCTATCAAGACACGACCCAATCTTTGTCCGGTCCTTCTCTGTTCTTCAATAGCATTCTTTAATTGTTCCGATGTAATTAATCCCTCCCGTATTAAAATTTCTCCTATATGATATTTAGCCATAAAATAACCCTCCTTTTCTGGTAAGTATTCAGTGAGAAAGCCCTCCAATTTTTAATTCCCCCTTAATAAAGGGGGTAGGGGGTTGTTTGTTTTACTCTTTAGTTTTCTTCTTCATTCTTGCTTCTATGGCTCTTATGCTATTTCTGGCTGTGTCTCTAATAATTTCTTCTTCATCATTTTTAGAGATGTATTTTAAATCCAAAATAGCATCCTCACCACCTACTTGTCCTAAGACATTAACACATGCACCTCGTATTGTTTTATCTTTAGAAGATAATCCTTGCCTAACAATAGGAACACAAGATAAATCTCCCAGCGAAGATAACATAGCGGCTGCATAGATACGGACATCTAAATTCCTATCTTTAATAGTTTCTCTTATTATTGAAATGGCCCAATCTTCACCAAAACTTTTAAGTGATATGGCCGCTGTTATTCGAACCATAGATTCTTTATCATGTTTTGCTATAGTTTTGAGAGCAGGAATGGCTATTTTATCTTGCAAAGTACCTAACCCACTGGCAGCTGATGCTCTAACTATTCCAAATTTATCATATAGTCCTAATTTAATGATTTCGTTCCTTGAGCCTTTATCCTGCAATATACAAAGGGAGTTTATGGTAGAAGATCTAACATTTTCATCAACATCTTTTAATAATTTTCTAACAAAAGGAATAACTTCTGGATTCTTTATAACACCTAAGGCTAAGGCTGCATCTGCTCGAACAATAGGATCAGAATTTTCTAACTCTTTTTTTAACTTTTCTATATCTTCTTTATACTTTTGAATCTTTTTTCCTATATCTAGATCTACTTGAGCAAAAACCACCAGAGTAGTACTAAGAATTAAAATTAAAGTGATAAGAAAACGCATATAACCCCCTTTTTTAATTTTTGTTAATTTTTGGTAGTCGCAGGCTTTAGCCTGCGTGATTTATCAGGCTTTTTATTATTTTATAACTTTGTATAATAAATGTCAAGCAATCAATTTTTAAATAGTTGTTTCTACTCTGTTTCTTCCGTTTTCTTTTGCTTTATATAAAGCGATATCAGCTAACTTTAGAAAATCTAATGTGGTCTCCCTGTCCTTTTTATGTTCGCTTAAACTATTTATCCCTATAGATACAGTTATTTTTATAGGAATAGACTTTTCTTCTATTAGAAACTCTGTAGCCGCTATTATCTTATTGAGTTTATAGGCCATTACTTTAGCCCCTTCTAACTTGGCATGTAGAAGTAAAATTGCAAATTCTTCTCCACCATACCGAGATGGAATATCTATTGTTCTTGTAGATTCTTTAATAATTTTACCCATCTTTCTTAAAACCATATCTCCGGCCAGATGGCCAAATTTATCGTTTACATTCTTGAAATGGTCTACATCTATCATAAGAAGTGAAAGTGGTAATTTATATCTTCTTGCTCTTTCTACTTCTTCATTTAATCTAAAAATAAAATATTTGTGATTGTGTAATCCGGTTAAACCATCAGTTATAGATTCATTATAAAGCCGGGCATTTTCTAAAGCAATAGTAGTTTGAGAGGCAATGGTGTTAAGAATATCTATATCTACCGGATTATAAATCTTGCCTGAAATTTTTGAATCTAAGGTAGCAATACCCAGCAATCTTTCTTTATAAAATAAAGGAATGCTTACATTTGCTCCTATCTTTTCTAAATCTTTATATATTGTTTTAAATTCTTCCTCAGGAAGATCTCTTTCCTGCTCTTCTTTAACAAACACATCCTTTTTTTTCTTCATCCAGCCAACTATACCGTTTTTTACTTCTATTGAATAATTTTTTACTATATCTTTTTCTAGGCCAAATGATGAATGAATAGAAAAATTACCAGGGGTTTTTTCTAATAAAACACATACCTTTCTTACCCCGACGACATTAGCCACAGTGGTCGTGAGATAATTTAATAATTCCTCTGAATCAAGCATGGTGACTAATGTTTTAGATGTATTACGGAGTATATTTTGATAATCGTATTTATTGCGGTAGACGACACGGTCGATAACATTACCTAACCAAAATCTTAAAGGAGTAAAAAATAAAAAAAAGATAATTAGACAAGCAGAAGAAAAATTAGCCAAAGTAGGATTTATTATAGAAGAAGTAAGTTTGTTAAATATAGTATAAAACATAATAATTGAACCACATAAAATAATAAAAAGAATGATTTTATTAATGACGACATCTATGTCAAATAAACGATGTCGGACAAGTGAATAAGATACACAAATACTATAAAAAACACAGCCAAGACTACTTAAGGGTGGGATTTTAAACTTCCAAAAAACATGAGGGAATGAAGTTAAACTAACGAGAAAGAAAAAAGAGATCCCCAGAAGGAAATATCTTATTTGAGTTTTTTCTAAAGGTGAAGAGGTTTCTTTATATCTTTTAAATAATAAATAAAGACCATAGCTAATATAAAATATAAAAATTACAATAAAAAAGAAACTTACAATATTTGGAAGTGGCATCCATCTTTTTGTTTCATCTATATATTTAAATTCTGTTTTTATTAACAAACTAGAAATCCATAAACCTGTACTTAATATATAAGAAAGTGTTAATAATAAAGAAACGACTTTCCCTTTTGCTTTTGATAAGATAGTCAGAAAATGAAAAGTAAATGCAGGAATTAAATATATTCCAAGTACAATAAGACGATGAAAAGACTCAAGGGTGTTTTCCCCTTTTATAAGGACGAAACCAATAGTTGTAATATTCCAGATGCAAACGCTAAGACTCATCAAGGCAAATGCAATATTTATCTTTTTTCCCTTACCTTTAAGATATACAAAAATGCTTAAGCCTAAGTTTACTATGGCCCCAATTATAGAAGAGGATAAATAAATATTCATAATTACATTACCTCAACTTTATTTCTTCCTTTTTCTTTTGCTTTATATAAAGCCGTATCAGCTAACTTTAGAAAATCTAAAGGGGCGATCAAAGGAAGTCCCTGTGGGATATTTTTGTCTTTATTGTCTTCGCTTAAACTACTTACTCCTATAGATACAGTTATTTTTACAGAAATAGACTTTTCTTCTGAAAACTCTGTATCCTGTATTGTTTTATTAAGTTTATAGGCAGTTGCTTTAGCCTCTTCTAACTCAGTATGTGGAAGTAAAATTGTAAATTCTTCTCCACCATACTGACATGGAATATCTACTTCCTTTACGAGTGCTTTAATGATTTTACCCATCTTTCTTACAACCATAGATCCCACTAGATGTCCAAATTTATCATTTACATTCTTAAAATGGTCTATATCCATCATAAGAAGTGAAAGTGGTAAGTTATATCTTCTTGCTCTTTCTACTTCTTTATTTAATCGAAAGATAAAATATTTATGATTATATAACCCGCTTGAACCATCAGTTATAGCTTCATCATAAATCCTGGCATTTTCTAAAGCAATAGCCGTTTGAGAAGCGATGGTGTTAAGAATATCTATATCTGCCGGATTATAAATCTTGCCTGAAATTTTTGAATCCAAGGTAATAATACCCAGCAATCTTTCTTTATAAAATAAAGGAATACTTATATCCGCTCCTATCTTTTCTATGTCTCCATATATTGCTTTAAATTCTTCTGGAGAAAGTTCTCTTTCCTGCTCTTCTTTAACAAACACATCCTTTTTTTTCTTCATCCAGCCAACTATACCGTTTTTTACCTTTATTGAATAATCTTTTACTAGCTCATTTTCTAGGCCGTAAGATGACTGAATGGAAAAATTACCCGGTATCTTTTCTAATAAAACACATACCTTTCTTACCCCGACGACATTAGCCATAGTCGTCGTGAGATAATTTAATAATTCTTCCAAGTTAAGTAGGCTGACTAATGCTTTAGATGTATTACGGAGTATATTTTGATAATCGTATCGGCCATGGTAAACTACACGGTCGATGAGGTCGCTTAATTTGAATCTTAATGGTGTAAAGAAGAAAATAAACACAAGAAGAATAATAGAACAAAAATTAGCCGATGGAGGAGTTACTAGATAAGATGTAATCTTAATAAGTCCAATATGAAATATAACAATAAATACAGTAAATAAAACAAAAAGTATAATTTTATTAATAACCATATCTATATCAAATAAACGATGTCTTATAATAGAATAACTCACACACATTAAGTAAAATAAAGTTCCTAATTGACCGAATGAATATACTTTTATATTATAGCCAGTAAGAATATCTGTTAAACTGCATAAAAAAAGAATTGTTATTCCGAGGAAAAAATATTTTATCTGAACACGTTCAATAGCCGATGTTAATTTTTTATATCTTTTAGTTAAAAGATATAATCCATAAATTACGACTCCAATATTTATATTTATTAAAGCAAAAGGAAGACTTGCCTTAGGAAGATATTTACCATATTCAAAAAATATGAATTCAGTTTTAACAACCCAGCTTGAAATAAGTGAAATAACACCCAGAAGATATGAAATGCTTAAAATTATTTTAGATATTTTACTTTTATCTTTCCCCAGATGAATTATAAAGTGAAAAGTTAAGGGGGGAATAAACCACATGCCGCTACTTGTAGGTCTGAACAAAGATAAAACAGATTCTTTATTTGGAGCAATGTAAAGCATAAAAGCACCAAAATTCCACCAGGCATAGGCAAGACTCATTAGGCCAAACAGTAAGTTTATTTTTTTCCCTTTACCTCTAAGATAAACAAAGATTCCTAATGTTAAATTGGTTATTGCTGCAATTATTGATGGAAGTGCGTGAATATTCATTTGTATCTCTTTAAAATTATAGCATATTTGATTTGACTTGTCTATTTAAAGATTATATAATCTAAAAAGAAAGGTAATTAAAATGCCAGAACAAGTTCAATCTAACACACTTCCTAAATCAGTATTAAAAAACTTCCTTTTTGAAGCAGGAATAGTTAATATTCTTTTTGCAGTAACAGGCGGTGTATTTCTTACTGGGTTTTTACTTTTGCTGGGTGCTAATAATTTCCAAATAGGATTAATTACTTCAATTCCTCTTTTAGCAAGTGTTTTTGCTCCTGTTTTTTCTTATATAATAGATAGGTCAAAAACCCGCAAGAATCTTTGTGTAAAAAGTGTATTACCCTTAAGATTATCATGGTTTCTTGTGCCTTTAATTCCGTTGCTCATTTTCTATAAATATTTACCATGTCCTATTTTAATTTTTTCTATTTTGTTTTTTGTTATATCTCTTCTTTCAACTTTTTCATCTATTTCCTGGCTTTCCTGGATGGCTGATTTAATTCCCGCAGAACAAAGGGGGTATTATTTTGGGAAAAGAGTTTTTGTAGGTGGCTTTATAACTTTAATAATCAGTATTTTAGCCGGTAAATATTTGGACATATGGAATACTAATCAATATTTTGGATTTGCTAGTTTATTTGGAATAGGGGCATTATTCGGTCTTATTTCATATTTTTACCTGGCGAAACTACCTGATGTCTTAAATACAACCTGCATCAATGAAGAATTTTCTATGACGGCCATTCCCCAAAAGATACTTTCTGTAACAAAAAATAAAAATTTTATGAATCTGGTTTTATTTAATTCCATATGGGCATTTGCTGTAGCACTAGTTTCTATTTATGTAAATGTGTATTTAATTAAAGAACTAAAATTAAATTATACTTTAATTGGGTCATTCGTAAATAATGTGGGAGAAATAGGAGAAAGCATTAAGCTATAAGGGGAAATAAAAAAGCACCGATTACCGAAGAAAACTGATATAGTTAGGTTTATGACAACCAACTTAATCAGGAGGTAACCGATGCAAGT
>JBDRBU010000021.1:0-2498 GCA_043822305.1 Candidatus Firestoneibacteriota bacterium | reverse complement strand
ATTTGAATGAGTATCGTAATATACCTGAAGGTCGTTGTGGATTAGGTAATTATTTTGGGTTTTATAACAATGAGCGGTTTCATCAGGCTTTGAACTATAAAACGCCATGGCAAATATATTCAACATGTCATTGAAAGTAGTGGTACAAACAATCGTAAAGGAAAAAGTTCGCCTCTCTAATTGCATCGTGGAGAGGATTTTAGAGAAAAATATTAAAAAAAACTTCACCTTAAAAAACCTAAAAATTGGTCTTGACAAACTAGACTACTTTACCTTTACCTTTCCCCCTTGTTTTTAGTCCTTCCTCATTCTATATTATATACTATATAACTCAAAGGTTGGACTAGGTTTTTGGGGGCAGGTCAATAATCCATCTAGAAAAGTAATTTTAAGCGATATTCCCACAAAATTGAAAGATATTTCTTGATGAATAATAAGGTATTTTGCATTATGTGTATTTGATATTATTGAAAGAGGTATGAATATTACTGAACAGATCAATGTCCATTTTCCATAGATTTTATAAAGAGGGTTTTTCATTGAAAAATATTAACACAATAACTATTAATTGTAAAGATTAAAATACATTTATACATTTATTTTTAATGAAACCGCAATGTTTATATACTACTTTATAGTAGTAATATTAAAATGTCATACGAAACACCAACCCAAAATTATCAAAGCATATCTGAATATATGCAGAAAAATAATTACGACAAAGATAGTCAGGATGATTTTGTTGACAGGATTTTTAGTGATAAAGCCAAAACGTAAAAGACCACAGTAAAACAGTTGCTTAATAAAATAAACTTATAATAAGAGTGCATAGAAAATCTTTTTTCATAAAGCATCTTCTCGGTAACAAATAAAACACAGTTGGAATAAGTGCATTTAGCAAATAATACTATATGCAATTATATTGACATATAGTACTTTATTTGATAAAATCTTTTTGTTATGATAAAAAGAACATTTTGGCAAAAAAGTATTAAATCTGCATGGAAAAGACACTCGGTAATTTGGCTTTCCGGTGTGAGAAGAGTCGGTAAAACATTTCTTTGCAGAGATATTGAAGGTGCTGATTATTACGATTGCGAACTTCCAAGCATTAGGGAAAAGCTTGCGAATCCAGAGAAATTCCTTAATGAAAATAAAGGACGAGTAATAGTTTTGGATGAAATTCACAGGTTGAGCAATCCTTCCGAACTGCTTAAAATAGCTGCGGATTATTACCCAAATATAAAAGTTATAGCTACGGGTTCATCAACCCTTGGCGCATCGTCAAAGTTCAAGGACACGCTTACCGGAAGAAAGAGTAATGTCTGGATGACACCAATGATTTATAAAGACATTGCAGATTTTTCAAACATTAGCATCAAGTATAGAATGTTAAAAGGGGGATTGCCTCCCTTTTTTATGGCAAAAACTAAAAATGAAAAGGACTATCAAGATTGGATAGATTCATATTGGGCAAAAGATGTACAAGAATTATTCATGGTAGGAAGCAGGTATTCATTTCAAAAGTTTTTGGAACTTCTTATTTATAATAGCGGTGGAATGTTTGAGGCAAATAAATACGCTATACCTTGTGAGGTGAGCAGGGGTACAATTTCAAATTATTTAAAAATACTTGAGGCAACATATGTTATTGCTGTAATTAAACCTTTTAATTCACATAAATCTACTGAAATTGTATCTGCTCCAAAAATATATGTTTTTGATACTGGTTTTATATCTTATTATAAAGGTTGGAACGATTTACGGAATGAAAATTGTGGCATTCTCTGGGAACATATAATCTTAAATGAAATACTGGCTATAAGTCAAAGAAATATGGCATATTATTGGAGAAACAAGAAACACAACGAAATTGATTTTGTTATCCCGTTAAAGAATAAAAACCAAATAATAATTGAATGTAAATGGAGTTATAGTTCGTTTGATCCTGTAAACATTGTTGTTTTTCGTAAAATTTATCCTGTTGGAGATAATATTGTTGTTTTACATAATATAAAAAATGAATTCTTCAAGAACATAAATGGGATAAAAATAAGATTCATAAATTTGAAAGATCTAGAAAATTATTTACTTTCGATATATCCGGAATAAATTAATATAAATTTCAAAGAACTTGCGCCCGTAGCTCAAATGGATAGAGCAGAGGTTTCCTAAACCTCGCGCTGGAGGTTCAATTCCTCTCGGGCGCATTTATGGTCTGGTTAATAAATTGACCAACCATTTCTGAAATTATTTGCTACATTAAGGAAAGTCAGTGGAGATATTTATGTTAAATTTAGTTTGGATAGGAAATGATAGATGGTCAAATCCAAAAAAAAGGAGGGAAAATGGACAAGATTTTATTTTTAATTCTTTTTGTTTTAGGAAGTCAATTGAGTATATCTGAAGGGAAGGAGATTGAGGTAAAGAAATGTTCTAAGCCACCGAGCATAGATGGGAAGATGGAAGGTTTGTGGAACAAACAAGCAAAATTAGAA
>JBDRBU010000020.1:0-5742 GCA_043822305.1 Candidatus Firestoneibacteriota bacterium | reverse complement strand
CAACTATATACTGATGAATAAGCACTCCAAGTTGCTCCATCATCATTTGAATATCTTGCTCTCACTTCAGCACCTACACCTGTAGCATTATATGTATAAGATACCCAAATTATTCCTCCAGATGTTTTTGCTATAGAAACCCGAGGAGCATACAGTGTTTCTGTACTTAATGCTACTGTTCTCTCTGCTCCTAATTCATAACTTCCTGCATTATAAGTCATCTTCTTCATCATGACATCATTATTATAACAATACACTACATAAATATGATCAGAACTATCCTTCCAGACCGAACTCCTATAAGCATCCCAGTTAGTCCCGCCAATTAAAGTCGCAGAAGACCATGTGCTTCCATTATCTGATGAAATACTATAATATAAAGGACCAGGAGCATCTGTCCCTCCTCCTTTAGTATAAAATGCTACTATTTTTCCATCTGAGGTTAAGACTAATCTCCTATCTTTCGCTGCGGCGAATACTGTATCAGTCGTGTTTGTAGTATCTATTACAACTCCTGTTATCGGTGCTGTTACTACAAATTTTACTGAGCTCGTTAAATTCGTCCCTATACTCGTTGTTACCTGAACATTGTATGTACCTACTACGCATCCACCTGGAACTATTCCATTTACTATTGTAGAATCACTTGTCACACTACATCCAGTTACATTATAATTATAACTTCCACTATTTATCTTCACACTACTTACATCACTACTACTTCCTTCTCCATAAAATCCAGTCCCTGTGATTGAAACTGTTGTTGCACTATTATTTACACCCGATGAAGGCAAGATATTTGTTACTTTTGGACCAGTCTTTACTACAAATTTTACTGCACTCGTTGAATTCGTCCCTCCACCTGTTGTTACCTGGACATTATATGTGCCTGATACACAACCAGAAGGAATTATTCCATTTATAATTGTAGTATCACTTGTTGCATTCCAATTACTTAAATTGTAATTATTTGTTCCATTATCTATTTTAATACTACGAACATCACTATTACTTCCTCCTCCATAAAATCCAGAACCTAAAATTGATACTGTTAGAGTTGATGAATCAGAACCCGTAGATGGAACTATATTACTTACAGTAGGAATAACTGTAGTTGTTACTACAAACTTATCTGAACTTGTATCATTATTTCCTCCTGAATATGTCTTAACCCTAACATTGTATGTATGGCCATGTGCTCCTGCTGGTATTACGGCCCCGGTTATTGTAGTATCTGTAACAAATGATGGTGATGGAACTGATAGATTTGTTGTATATTGATTATCTATGCTGACTATCTTTATCCATTCTACATTTGATGAAGTTCCTCCTCCATAAAATCCAGTTCCTGTTATATTTATTGTTGTATTTATTAAATTACTTCCAGTTAATGGAGATATTGTCGTCACTGTTGGAGGTATTGATGGACTAATATCCATAACTTTTTTTAGAATGTTCACTCCACGAATTGACTCCTCAGCCATCCTAAAAGAGTCATATCTATTTTGCTGACCTAGGTTCCAGTTTTCATAAATTCTTCTATCAAACCATCTTCCCCAGGTATAATACTGTGCCCAATGGTTTCCATATGCTGTATAAAATACCTTATATCCAGAAGTCTTTGCTCTTATGTAAAGACCCTGTTCCCCAGGTGCCTCACAGGGTAATACAGGAATAAAAACATCATTAAGACAAAAAGATTGGATAAGAACATTCTGTAGAGTAGTACTAGTACCAAAATTTCCAAAGCCGTTTACCACTCCTACTTTCGTCATCGGCTTAAACTCTAATGATGGAAGTAAATTCATGATTTGCTCTGAAAAATCCCATCCAATATGGTCGCCCCCCCAACGAGTACTTGGTAACTGGCTATCTTGATTAAGGTCTATCTCTGTGCCACGATGATTACCGCCAAATCCTATAGTATACATAAAACTATCTCTATCTCCACCCCACTTCTGCTGCAGATAATCACAAAGATATTCAAATTCACCATGAACAAAATGACCTGTAAATTTAAAAAAAGATCCTATTGGATTATCCAGCATATCCTTAAAAAGAAAAAAATGAAACTCCGAATCACGAGCTCCGTCAAAATATAACTGTGCATTATTGCCAGTTATTGGGTCAACTGTAACCGGTTGATAATTTATTTCAATATATGTTTTAAGTTTTTCAAGTTGAGGCATAGCATCTACTAATGCACCAATAACATTACCTCCGCCATCATACTGCCAAATAATAGGATCGTTTGTACCACCATTACCCATATAGTCACCCCAGATCCTGCCATCCGTTGCAGACAAAATACAATCCCGATGAATATTATATGAACTCCCTTCATCTATTTTTCCATATGCCATTTTAGCTAACTTTGCCTTTAACTTTGCTGCGGCAACAAGATTTACATAAAGATTTGTATTGCCTGTCCCATTTGGTCCATGATAATGAGTCATAAGCATCATTATATGCTCTTTGGGTATTCCTAACCCATCTTGAACCGCTTGTTTATAATTATTCATATCTGCCGTGTAAAAAACTTCAATATCATGACTAGAAATAACAAATTCTTTTCCTCCTATTGAAATATACATCACCCAGACATAAAAATTAGGACGAGGATCATGTATCCCTGTTGCTCTGGCAAACCCTACCATTGCTTGTCCTGTGTTTTCCATATCAACTGTAAAATCTACAGACGGGAGCACTGCTTCAAGTGATTTAAAATTAAAACCATCTTCTACCTCACTTACCAATCTCTCGATACTCTCATATGGTTCTGTTGGCAGAGGAGTTGGAAATGGATTGTTTAAAGCTGTATACTCCTGATAAGTAGCCGGGTCATCGTTTGCCCTTATACGAATAAAACAGTTTGAACCTTGATCTCCATCAATACGCCAACTGATTGTTTTGTCATTTCCAGAAGTTATGGCTGGACCAATATCCCCAATTCCAGAAATATCACTGAGTGACCATGTTGACCCTCCATCTTTAGAAAATTCCAACCATATAAACATTTTAGGAGCAGAAAGGTTATACTTTACTGTACCTGTCCAGGTATTTCCCCAAGTTTTCGTTACATATGCAATGTCTTCCACCCTGATATTTGTAATCGGACTAAATCCTGCTGCCGGCCCAGGGGAAGATGGCGGAACAGCCAAAGTAAATTGACCACTAACACCATAAAATACTTCACCATAAACCTCTATATTTAAAAATAAAACCAAAATTAGGATCAGACCTTGACATTTGACAAAATTAAGTCTTGATAATAAGCTAAACATCTTTACCTCCTGGTATAATATTCACCACAAAGTTTTGGTAAACATATGTTTCAAATTTGTTAAAATATAGGTTCTTCAGGTTCTATTGTAGAAAATATTTTTAGTATCTCTACTTTAACCTGAAGCCTCCTTTTATCTTGGATTTATCCTAATTTGATAAGGTTACGATATTAACCTTTTTATTTTATCACCGCTGATATATCTTCAATATAAAATAATCTATATCCCTGTAGCCGTAAGCCCTTTTTTGTATGCATATTACGAAGATTATATATAATTATTCTTTTGTTTCTTTAACACTTATATTTAACGAAACTCTGTGGGTTGATTCTAAATCTTTTGAGGGAACAAACGCATAGTCTATACTGCTTTCTAAATCCTCACCTAATGGAACTTTAAACCCTATTCCACATGTTATACTCTCTTGCTCACTTCCTGTCTTATATCCTACTCGCACTGAAATCATATTTAAGACTGAATACTCTACTCCTGCATTCCAGATTAACTTGTTTGATTCAACTAAATACGAACTATCTATGGCTAAAATTAAATCTGATTGACTTAATACATTTGCACTGATAGATGTCCCTGCTTTTAATGTTAATGGCAAACTTTTATCCTTACTCTTCATCCCTAAATTCTGTAAGGCTACCCCCATATCTGCTCCAGATGGTAATGAATAAAGCATCCCTAAATCTATCCCATATCCTGTTAAATTGTCTGTGTCTATATTCCCACTAATTATTTTACCACATATGCCTACACTTAATCCAGAAATTAATTCCAGACCATATGATACGCCTACGGCTAAATCAGACGCACCATAACTCCCTCCACTCTTTGCGGAATCATATAACCCATTTTCATCTTCTGCACTTTGCTCCATTTTTCCATAGTCTAAATAAATTATATATCCACCCACTCCCTGTCCTTCTGAAATATTCTTACTAAATCCTATGTATCCATAATTAATCTCCTGCCAATATTTTGAATAGGCTAACGAAACCTCTGTCTCTTCTGTCTTACTTAAACCTGCCGGATTGAAATAACTACTATACGCATTATTATTAACTCCTGTACTTACTTCTCCCATCCCTACGGCTCTTGCCCCAGGCACAAGACGAAGAAATTGAAAATTAGATGTTCCATTTCCTGCTTCTGCTTCTAAAAACATACCACATAAAAGAATTATTGTTATAAAAATTTTCATCAACATTTTTTCTCCTTATATCACTTAGTTACCTGATTAATCCAATTTTTCCAATCTTCTTATTCCCTTGTTCATCTTTAATAATATAAATATATACTCCCTGACCTACTTCTTCTCCAACTTCATTTTTACCATCCCATTCTATTACTCCAGCATTTCCTGTATTCCCTTCTTTCAATATATTTATCAAATCTCCTGCAATGCCATATATCCTCATTTCACTATCATCAGGTAAATATATCGCCTTTAACTTCCCTTGATATACTTCTTTTGGTTTATATGGACTTGGATATACTTTGACATCTGTAAGTCCTTCACTAATATATGTTCCCAAAATTCTATATACAGAAAAATGTCGGACATTTGCTCTAACAACTTTCTTTGAAATATCTACATTTTGGTCACCTTCGACTATCTTCCATTCTGTGCCTTCTAAGACAAAAATCCTTAAACTCTTTTCCTTTAAATCTCCAATTGCAGAAAGTGTATATGGAATCTCTATCGTTACTGGAGAACCAAAATTAACCGAATCAAGTACCCAATCATCATTACTCGTATTTAATTTCCCAAATTCATAGCATATCGGAACTTTTATATCCTGTGCCCGTAAATTCTTTTTAACAGAAGATGAAACTTCAGCTAGTGTATCTTTCTTTGTAATACCTAACCACGTATCTAATGACAAAGCATTAGATGGAACTATCACTGTTGTGTTATCAGATGCAACTATTTTTCCACCTGACAAACCTATATTCTCCGCTGCATACAATTTTATTCCCTGGCTTAATACTCCAGAGGCAGAACCTCCAACTTCTTCTACTTTTGCATCTGTAGCTAAGATTTTGCCTATTCCTTTTAATATAACTGATATCGCTTTTATTCCTTTATCAGTTTCCGGTAAAAAAGGATACTCTACTATTTCCTTTAATGCAGAACCTGATATTTTAATCTGGCCATTAAATCCTTCGACAATACTCTTATTGTTAGACATCGCTTTTATGGTCAAAATTACGCTATTATTTGAAATAGCACACTCAGGAGATATTATTTCGAAATAATTAGGGTTGGTTAGTACTGGTGTCGTTACTATAAATTTGACTGTACTTATTGTATTTGTCCCTCCTGCTGCTGTTACTTTAACATTGTATGTACCTCCTGCTACTCCCATCGGCACTACTGCTCCACTTATTGTCGTGTCTGTTATGACTGCATTAGTTATATTTAATGATGTATTCAATCCATCATCTA